>JALSMF010000483.1 GCA_026987795.1 Bacteroidales bacterium | reverse complement strand
TGCTTACGCCAAAAATATATTGATTAGATTTTTCCGGTTTTATATTAGGTCCGGAGGGCATCCAAACATCCATTGTCGTAAACGGACTCACGGAATTTGACAACAGATGTAAATACTGTTTTTTTTTGTCGTAAGACAGTGTTGCCAAAAATGATTCCGATAAAGCATAAGTTAAAGAAATTTGCGGTTCAAGTCCGTTATATGTATGGTAAATTCCTTTTCCGTATTTAACCGTATCTGTCATTTGATAATTTTCGTCGAAAGAGAAACTTGTAGTCGGCCCGATATTATTCCATTTTACGTATCGAAACCCGTATGAGATATTTAACCTGTCAGTTAAGGAGTAATCGTTTCCCGCATAAATAACTATTTCTAAAACGTCACCGGCATATACGGAACGGCTGAAATAATCAGCATCTAAATTCCCGGGATTAAAAAAGTATGTATTAATATTATAACCGAATAAAATTTTATTATCGGGTGCCGGATAATAAGAAAAATCTGTTTTTAAACTTAAATCTCCTATAAAAGAGTTCCAATATTTATTATCGTTGCGTGAATAATAGAGATAGTAATCGTATTTACTTGTATGTAATGTAGTGTTTGAAAATATTTTATCTGAAAATATATGGTTCCATCGTAATGAAAAAGCATTGTTTTTCCAAGACAAACCGGTTGCGGTTCCGTTGCTGCCTTCAACCGTTAAAACATCGGAGCCGGTAAAAAGAGAAAGATACAAACGATTTTTTTTATTCAAAACTTGATTAAATTTAAAATGGAAATCATAAAAATTAACATCTAAACTCGGCAAAGCATTTTTCCAAATCCAGTTTAAATGAGAGTCTCTCAAGGTTATTAAAAACGAGCTTCTTTTTTTCTTAACAGGACCGTCAATTATATAAGTTCCCGTTAACGGACCCGTAATAATCGAAAAGCCGAGATTGTTCATATTTCCGTCTTTTGTTTTTATGTCTATTAATGAGGACAGTCTGCCTCCGTATTTTACAGGAAAATTATTTTTATACACTTTTATATCATTAACGGCTTCAGGTGCTAATGCCGAAAAAAAACCGAATAAATGTGACGGATTATATACCGGAGTTTCGTCAATAAGCATAAGGTTTTGATCTTTATTGCCTCCTCTTACGTAAAACAAAACTGAGCCGTCTCCGAAAGAGCTTATCCCGGGTAAATTATTAATACTTTTAACAACATCTGCCTCTCCTGCCACGCCTTTTGACGAATTTATCATACGAGAACTTAAGTTTGTTTCTTTAAAAGGGCTTTTCTCAAAAATATTTTTTTCTCATCTTCATTAACTATAACAATGTCAAGTTCTGTTTCTTCATATTCCAGCAGTTCGGATATTTGTTTATTTGAATTAAGATTTACGGCAAGTGTTTTATTTTTATATCCGAGTGATGAAAATACTAAAATATATTTCCCCTTGGGCAGGCTTAAAGAATAAAACCCGTAAGCATTTGTCATCGTTCCGAGATAAGAATTCTTCACACTTATACCCGCTCCTATTAAGACCTCATTAGTTAAACTGTCTCTTAAATAGCCGTTTATCGTAAACTTTTGGTTATCCTTTTCTTTCGTTACGGCATCAGCAACAAATACAGCGGGGTATTTTGGTTTTAGAACAATCTGTTTTTCTACCGAAACATATTTAATCCCTAAATCAGAAAACAAAAGGTTCAGTATTTCTTCTGCAGTTTTTTTTCGGGCAACTAAGGTAACTTTTTGTTTATCGTCAATGTATTCATTATTGTAAGAAAAATTAAGCCCTGTTTTTAATTGAATTTCTTTTAAAACAGACGATAAAGTTTTATTTTTTTGAATAATTGTTATTTTTTTTCCGGGGTCTGAAATCTGGGCACTGATATAGGTGTTGCAAAGCAATAAAAAGAAAATAATATTTTTTTTACAAAGTATCATATTTTTTTTATTGCTTAATTTTTTGTTTATAATTAATATGAGCAGAAATAAAAACACATTACATTATAATTTTCAGGTTTTTACTTCCTAATTCTTTGATATTTAACTATTTTTTCGGTTTTTATGTTGCTCCTTTCTTTAATTTCCATAAAAAAAACACCTTGAGAGAAATTCTCGGTATCTATTATATATGTATTTTCTCCTGCATATCTTGAAAAATAAACAATCTTACCCGCAGAATCGTATATTTTTATTTGTTCGATATCGGTTCCTGTAACAGTTAGTTTTTCATCAAAAGGATTAGGATACACTACAACATCATAGTTCTCTGTATCAGCTAACTCCTTAACACTAAGAATACTGCCGTCTATACCAATTTGTTGAAACCAAATATTTAATTTCCCGTTACGAGTATCTCCCCAAACGGCATTTAATGTATCGTTTCGAAGTTTTACACACATAAAATCATTTCCTGAGGATGCCAATACAGTATCATAAGCAACAATAGTATCTGAAATTTTAAAATTATTTACAAATTCCGGCTCTCTGTTTTTCCTGAAAGTTCCCCAAATTTCGGATGCTGTTTCATAAGTTGTATCAGACCCGTTGCGTCTGTCACGCCATAAAGCGACAAGGTCTCCGTCGGTATCAAAGTCAGCCCAAAGTAAATCCTGCATAATATTGTTCCCGGTTTCATCGTCATTTAAGCGAATTTCTTCCGACCACGTAATGCCTCTGTCGAAACTTTCTTTTAAAAAGACATCAATATCACCGTATTTAACACCTAAAAATATAAAAGCAAGGTGGTTATAATCAGACGGGTTGCTCAAAATTAAGTAACTGTTTTTAGCCAATGTGTCGGAAACAACTTCGGAAGATGCAAATACGGTATGATAATCAAAACTGTTTCCCGCATCAGAGGATGATGCTATAATAAATTGGGGCAACGGATTTTGAGAATAAACATAACTTGGATATACCGCATAAAAAGTTCCGTCGCCCGAAACACAATTTACCGGCATAGGTTGACGTATATAAGAGCCTGTCAGCCAATTTGTCGTATCTAAATATCGCCAAGGTTCGAAAGTTTGCCCGCCGTCAACAGATTTTATAAAATACGGATGATACGGAGGAGGTAAATATCCGAATATTCGAGGAGGCATAGAAGTTACGTAAATATTTCCGTTATATATTCCGCCGGAGTTATCAATACTTATCCATGGTCTGTCTACAGGACATTGTATGTCCGAACTTGCATTAATTACTTCTGCAGGAGCTCCCCAAGTTAATCCTCCGTCTGTTGATTTACGAACATAAATTGCTCCGGTTTCCGAGGGTTGATCATAATCGACATATGATAAAAAAAGGTTTCCGTTATTATCAAATACAAGAGAGGGATCGGCTGATTGTGTCATACCTGCAATATGCGGAATATAGCCGACGGCACTCCAAGTTTGTCCTCCGTCAAAACTTGCTCTTGTTTTAATTACAATGTAATTATACGGAAGATATCCCATCCATGCAATTACAATATTTTCAGAATTTGCAGGATTTACAGCCAAATAAGGTTCTCCGTCAAAAACAGAACCTTCCGAAATATTTTGATTTTGTCCTTGGGAAACAGTAAAAAAAAGAACCGTGAACACTAATGTAACAATTGTTTTCACAATAAGTTATTTACAGGATTTACCGTCAATATAAACTATATTTTTTTCTTTACGGAAATTTATATTATCAAAAGTAGTTTTTAAAACATTTAAGATTTCATCAATTGACTGGTTTTTAAACGAAACTGTTATTCTGCATTTTTTTAATTCTGAATTAACAAACTCGAAATGAACATAATAAGCATTTTCCAATGTTTTAAGAACGGTATCTAAATTTTGATCTTGAAAATTAAATATTTTGGTCTTCCATGCAATATAATTTATGTCAAAATTCTCAACTTTTCTTATTTTATTTTGTTTATTATCAAAAATTGCTTTCTCTCCGGCATGCAGAATCACTTTATCGTGTTTATCTTTATACCGATAAACAGCAACCGTTCCTTCTTTTACTACCACTTGACGTTTATCAAAGTTTGTATTTACGTAAAACTGTGTTCCCAAAACTTCGACACAGAAACTTTCGGCTTCAACTATAAAGGGCTTCTCTTTATTTTTTACTACATTAAAAAATGCTTCTCCTTTTAATTCTACTTTTCGTTCTTTCTTATTAAAATTTTTATCATAAACAAGTTCCGTATTTTTATTTATTGAAACTTCGGAGTTATCGGGCAGTTTTGCTTCTTTAACCTCGTTAAGAGCAACTATTTTTTGTTTCTTACCGTTAAAAACATACATAGTTGTAATTCCCAAAGAAATTAGTATCAGGGCAATTGCTGCAATTCGCAAAAAATAAAAGTTGTTTTTTTTCTCTTTTACGGAATGTTTTTGAGTAATAAAATTCACTTTTTGTTTAAATTTTGCCCATTCATCATCAATATTTATTTTTTCAACTTCCGGTATTATTTCTTTTTGCGATAAAAACCATATTTTTTTATAGCTTTCAAATAATTTTTTGTTATCGGCACTTTGTGAAATCCAAGAATGAAGAAAGGCTTCTTCACTACGATTTGTTTCACCCGCAAGATATTTGATTATTAAATTAATATGTTCGTTTTGGTTATGCATTCAATTTATTTTCTCTGTTTCTTTTACACCTGACTACTGCTTTTACCCTGATACTATATTTCAATTATTTAAAATCAGAAAAACAATAAGGGTAAGATATTCTTTCAAATATTTTCTTAACTCTTTTAGTGCCGTTGACATATGCGTTTCTACTGTTTTAACAGAAAGATTCATTTCTTCGGCAATTTCTTTATACTTTTTTCCTTCATAACGGCTTAATTCAAAAATTCTTTTCACTTTAGGATTCAAATTATTTAACACTGTATCAATTTTTTTTTGAACTTCACTTGCTTCTAATTCATCTTCAGCATTTGGATACAAACTGCTTTGATTTTTAACTATATTCTCATCCCGATTAAATTTTTTATTATCTCTGATATAATTTAAACTTCTGTTATTCACCGAGGTGTATAAATATGACTTAACAGATTTTTGCATATTAATTTCGTCGCGTTTTTCCCAAAGTTTCAGGAATACATCATGAACAATGCTTTTTGCATCATCAATGTCATTTACAAACTTGTATGCAAATGCTGTAAGCGGCTTAAAATAGGTTTTAAAAAGTTTTTCAAAACCTGCGTCATTAAGCGATGATGATATGTTTTTTGATTTCGTCAAGTTTTTTGTTTCATCTGTTTTTTTAATCAAGTATTTATATGTTTGTAAAACAGCAGGCTTTATTGTCAGCAGCCGTTTTTTTTATTTCCCCTCTGCAAAGTCTTTTAAATACCGGAAATGTTTACCGAGTTTTCCGTTTTCGGTAATGGTTGCACGTTCAATAATTCCGTCGGTGTCATCGCCGAAAAGAACGGGAAAAACTTTTTCGA
>JALSMF010000482.1 GCA_026987795.1 Bacteroidales bacterium | reverse complement strand
AAATTCTATACCGTTTTCTTTGCAAAAAATGACAGCTTCTTCAAGCTCCCTGCCGGCTCTGTAAGTCCACAAGATAAGTCGGTGTCCTTGTTTTTGAAGTTGTTTTAAAGTTTCAAAAGCAAAAAGCTTTGTTTTTCCTATTTTAGGATATCGGTGTTCAACAATAGTTCCGTCAAAGTCAACAGCAATAATCATATTATTTGTTTTTTAAGAAAAAAGCACTCAGATATGAGTGCTTTTAACCTTCTTTATTAACCTAAACCTTAAAACTATGAAAACTTTAATTTTAATACTACAAATATATATCAATAAATAAATAAAAACTAATTAATTATCTTAATAAAAGTTAAAATTTAAATATTTTTTAATTTATGACAATAATTGTTGTGTTTTTATCAAACATTCACTACTTTTTTATAATTTTAATTGTATTGTGTTTTTTATTATAATTCAGTTTTATGAAATATATTCCGTTCGGAAGAGAGGATAAATCAATTTTGGCTTTGTGAGTATTTGAATTTTTTTCAATTAGTTTTTTTCCGGTAATACTAAAAACAGAAACTTTATAATTATCAAGATCCGATAATTCTGTAAATAAAATATCATTCACAGGGTTAGGATATACTTTTATACCCGTCTCAATTCCCGAAACAGATTGAATATAGTTGTATGTAACTGTAACATCATCAAAATCAGAGCAGTTATTATTGTTTACCGTCCATCGGAAAATATTGTCTCCTATGTTTATATTATCCGTAAAAGTACTCGGATTATTAGCATTTGCGAAGTTTCCGTAACCGGAAATAACAGTCCATACTCCTTCTGAACTTGGCGGTAAAACGGCATTCAGGTATGTTTGATCTTGATTTATAACTTGGTCGGTTCCGGCGTATGCAATTATCTTATCGTTTGTTACCGTTACATCATCAGTTGCAGAGCAATAGGGGGTATATACGGTCCATCTTAAAATATTGTTTCCGGGAGCAAGGTTGCTGACATCCGTATTATTTGCATTTATATCTGCAAAAACAGCATTTCCTGATATGACAGACCAAATTCCGGAACTTCCGGTTGTCGGATTTTCTGCATTAAGCGTAGTATAGTCATCACAAAGTATTTGGTCGTTACCTGCGTTTGAATATAAATATTCATAATTTATATTTATGTAATCGCTTGTTGAGCAGTTAGGTGCATAAACAGTCCAGAGAAAGAGATTATTTCCTCCGCCGATATTTGTAACCTGTGTGTTATATAATGTCGGAGAAATAATATTCGCATTTCCGGAAACTAAAGACCAATTAGCACTGATGCTGCCTACGGGATAATTTCCGTTTAAATTTGTATAATTTTCACATATTACCCGGTCTGCTCCGGCATAGGCATTTATTCTTGTAATTATAATTTCATCATAGGCAGTTGCACCGTTTATTGTAACATTCCATCGGTATCTGTTAATACCTTCCGAAATGTTTTTTACCCAAGTTGCGGGGTCGTAAATATTATCAAAATTTCCGGTTCCCTCTTCAACGGTCCAGTATTGAGGTGTGCCGCCTATATCCTGTGCATTTAACTTTAAAGAATCCAAGCATATTGTTTTATCTGAACCTGCATTCGGCTGAAAGTCTGTTACCGTAATTTTGACTACATCATAATCCGTACAGCCGTTGTAACTTACTGTCCACTGAAATTCATTAATACCTGACGGGATATTTGTTACAGCTGTACTCGGGTCATTAACAGCAGCAATATTGCCGCCACCTCCGAGTAATATCCAGTCTCCTGTTCCGCCGGAAGGTAAGGTTGCAGCCATTGTTGCAGAAGTAACAAATTGCTGAAGTATTTGGTCTGCTCCGGCATCAGCAGTAAAACTTTTATTATTTATTATTACATCATCGCCTCCGCTGCTGCAGCCGTTACTAAAGACAGTCCATCTGAATGTATTTAATCCCTGAGCCAGATTTGTAACTTGTGTGTTATATAAAGTTGCATTCTGGAATGTTCCGTTTCCGCTGATAACTTCCCAAAGACCGTTGCTCCCGATTGCGGGGGCTTGTCCTGAAAGTGTAGTGTAATCACGACAAATTGACTGGTCGCCGCCGGCAGCTGCAGTTACCGTATTGTTGCTAATTGTAACTTCATCATAGTTTATGCAGGTGTTATATGTAACCGTCCATCTTATTATGTTATCGCCTAAACTTAAATTTGAGATTTGAGAAGAAGGAGAGTTTTGGTCAGCAATATTTCCTCCTCCGGCCTGTATTGTCCATACTCCTGTTCCGGGTAATGGATTATTTCCCGTAAGTGTTGCCCAAGGACTGCAAACATTAAAATCAGTTCCCGCATCAGCGGAAATTGAATTATTTGTAATGATAACTTCGTCAAAATCAGAACAGCCGTTTTTAAATGCTGTCCATTTATAAACATTTACCGATAAATCCGGGATTCCCGAAATATTTGTATTAAATGATGAAGGGCTTGAAAATATTCCGTTTCCGGAAACTATTTCCCAGTATCCGTAGCCGGGTGCGGGATCGGAAGCTGTTAAAGAAGTGTATGAGGTGCAAATTTCCTGATTAGAGCCTGCAGATGTTATAAATTCATTATTTGTAATTTGTACTTCGTCAGAGTCGGTACAGCCGTTACCGGAGATTGTCCACATAAAAGTGTTTATTCCCGATGTCAGGGCAGTAACCGGGGTGTTATACAAAGTCGGGTTTGAAATACTTCCCGAACCGCTTGTGCACGTCCATAAACCCGTAAGAGTTCCCGTCGGTTGATTTCCGTTTAAAGTTGCGTAATTTACACATACGTTTTGGTCTGTTCCTGCATCAGCAAAAACACTGTTTCTGTTAATCTGAATTTCGTCAAAATTTTCGCAGCCGTCTTTATTAATAGTCCAGCGGATAATGTTTGTGCCTTGTGACAGGTTTCTTACGATTGTTGATATGTCAACGGAATTATCAAAAAATCCGGTTCCCGTTGTTACAGACCAATAGCCGTATCCGCCTGTCGGAGGGGTATTTCCTATAATTGAAGTAAAATCATCGCATATATCAGAAGGTCCGCTAACACTTGCAGCGGCATCGTAAAGGTTGTCAGTAATTGTAATATCGTCATAGCTTTCGCAAGAGCCTTTTGAAATTGTCCATCTGAAATTATTTAATCCTGAGACTAATCCTGTAACTTCGGAATTGTAAAGATTTGAATTTGTAACTTTACTTGTTCCTGCTAATATCTGCCAAGTTCCGGTTTCTCCTGCTTGGGGCGGATTTGCATCTAAAATACTTGTTGTTCCGCAAACTATTTGGTCTGTACCTGCATTTGCCGAAACAAAATTATTCGTAATCGTAACATCGTCAAAACTTGAGCAGCTTGCAAATTCAACTGTCCAACGGTAAATATTGTCATTTAAACCTATATTGGTAACTCCCGTATTATTTAATAATGAGTTTGTAAAAGTTCCGCTTCCCGAAAATACAGACCAATGTCCTGTTCCTACTGCAGGGCTGACGGCAGCCATTACAGTTTCTCCGTTGCATGTTTCTTTGTCGGGTCCGGCATTTGCTGCAGAGGGTGTGTTTTTTGTAATGGTTACATAATCGACTCGGATACAATTTCCGTGTGTAATTTTCCATTCAAAGGTATTGTCTCCTGTTATTAATCCGCTTACTTGTGTATTTGAGAGAGTTGCATTTGAGAAAGTTCCGCTTCCTCCGGTTACTCTCCATTCTCCTGTTCCGGGTGCCGGATTATTTGCGTTTAATGTATATGTATCAACACATATTTGGTCGTCGGGTCCTGCATCGGCAATAAAATAATCATAGGTTATGTCAACTGTATCAGCAGAGGTACAGCCTTTATATTCGATAGTCCATTTATATTTGTTTAATCCTGTATTAACTAAGTTTACTTGCGTGTTATATGCGCTTACATTAACAAAATTTCCGTTTCCGGAGACAACAGTCCAAGTTCCTGTTCCGTTTACCGGATTATTTCCTGAAAGGAATGTATAATTATCACAAATTATTTGGTCTGTTCCTGCATTTGCCGTTGTGGGTTTGTTACTTGTAATAATAACGTTAGCATAGTCTGTACAATTTCCTTTTTGAACTGTCCATTGTAATGAATTTGTGTTAATTCCTAAACCCGTTATTGTTGTTATGTTTGAATAAATATCTCCGAAGACAGGGTTTCCGGAAGAAGCAACTACAGACCAAGTACCGATTCCCGGAGCAGGGTCATCAGCGTTTAATGCTGCAAAATCATTGCAGGTTGTTTGATCGGGACCTGCATAAGCGGTAACCTCATTATTTGTAACTGTTACGGTATCTTTAGAAAAACATATACCTTTTGTAATTTTCCACTCAAATTTATTAATACCTTGCGAAAGTCCGGTAACATTTGTTGCATTTACTGTCGGGTTTGCTATTGTTCCGTTGCCCGAAACTAAAGACCATAAACCGCTTTCTCCTGTTCCGTAAAGATTTGCATTTAAGGTATATATGCTTGTACATATTTCTTCATCGGCAGCTGTGTATGCTTGTGTAGGATAATTATTAGTTATAATAACGGCATCTTCATAAGTATTAATTCCGTTGCTGATGGTCCATTTCAATTCATTAAAACCTTCAATAATGTTTGTTATGGTTGTATTATAAAGTGTAGGAACGGTAATTGTGCAACTTCCGCTTATTATTGTCCAGTTGCCTGAATATCCTACAGGAGGCGGGTCGGCAGCCAGTACGGTTGTATTTATGCAAATTTCCTGATCGGGACCGGCATTAGTTTGAGAAAATAAAGTCGAATTTATCAGAAGAATTAAAATTCCGAGATAAAGAATAAATCTTAAATTCATAGTAAAGGAAATTAATTAGGGGTTATACAAAGATAAGACAAAAATAATATAAATAAGTTGCAAAAAAGACTTATTTGAAGTCAAAACTTAACTGAAATGCATTTTCCTTAATTTTATTGTCTAAATTGCTGACAGACATACCTATAAGTCTTATCGGTTTATAAGAAAGGTCTGTATCGTTAAATAACTCATCGGTTAAACTAAGTATTGTTTCAATATCTTTAATTGTATAATTTAGTGTTTTACTTTTTGTAATTTGTTTAAAATCAGAATATTTAATCTTAATTGTCAGTGTTTTTCCGTAAGTTTCGGCGTTCTTGCAACGAGCAATTAGTTTTTTTGCAATTTGCTCCGCCTTTTCGTAAATATTTTCAATATTAAAAATATCATCGGCAAAGGTTTTTTCCGTGCCGATTGATTTTCTCAGTCTGTCAGGATTAACATCTCTGTTATCAATGCCTCGGGCAATATCGTAAAAATACTTACCTTGCTTACCGAAACGTTTTATCAGATATTGTAAGCTTTTTTGTTTTAGGTCGTATCCGTTACGAATACCGTATTTATGCATTTTCTCGGCTGTGACTTTTCCTATACCGAAAAATTTTTGA
>JALSMF010000481.1 GCA_026987795.1 Bacteroidales bacterium | reverse complement strand
ATTTTTGCTGTTCAGGTTTACAGAAAAAAAACCAAAAAGTAAACAAATATTGCTAAGCTTAGCGGCAGTTTACATATTGATATTAAGCATATTAACATTTATGAGGTGCGACATTTGGCAAAACAGCGAAACACTATGGACGGACACGGTTAAAAAATCTCCGACATCTGTAGTGGCACAAAACAACCTCGGAAGTTGGAAAGACAGGCAAGCGGCAAAAGCTATGGACAACCTTCGTTTTGAGGAGGCAAAAAAATACAGAAGAGAAGCGATAGAGTATTTCACAAAAGCTATTAACGGAAAACCTGATTACAAAAATGCTTTTTACAACAGAGGCGTTTCAGAATTTGAACTGGGAAAACTGATTAACGATACAAGTTTGATAAAGGCATCAGTCAAAGATTTTACCAAAGCTTTGGAGCAAGATGCACAATTTGCAGATGCCTACCATAACAGAGCAAACGCAAAAGCAGAACTCGGAGACCTGAAAGCCGCTTTGCAAGATTTTGATTTGGCAATAAGTTTTAATCCCGGTGATGCAAATTATTATACAAACAGAGGCGTAACAAAAGGAAAAAGCGGAAAAGCACAAGAAGCAATAGAGGATTTTAACAAAGCCGCAAAATTAAACCCCGAAGAACCCGCAATTTATTCAAACAGAGGCAAGGCAAAAATGATGCTCGGAAAAGTTGATGAAGCAATAAAAGATTATGATTATGCAATAATGTTGGACTCCGGGCAATATACAGCTTACCTGAACAGAGCTTTAGCAAAACAAAAAAAGGGAAACCTGAAAGGTGCTTTTGAAGATTTCAATAAGTGCCTTAAAATAAATCCCGAAGCAGGGGTTGCATATTATAACAGGGCACTTTTGTATTTGGATACCGGACAAAAAGAAAATGCCTGCGATGACTTAAAACAAGCATCTGAACTCGGGATTGCTTTTGCGGAAATTTTGCTGCGGCAATATTGTAAATAGCCGCCCGTTACTTTGGCAATATTTTCCGGTAAAGTTCGGCATATTTTACAGCTACATTTTTTGCCGAATATTTTCGGACATTTTTTTGTCCCGCACCGGTTATTTTATTTCGCAGTTCCTCATTTGAAATTATTCGCATTATTCCTTTCCTTATACTTTCAACACTCTGAGGGTTGACAAGCAAAGCTCCGGCTCCGGCAACATCTTTCATCGGCGAGAAATTGCTTGTAATGACAACTCGCCCTGTTGCTTGTGCTTCCAAAATCGGCACCCCGAAACCTTCATAAGTTGAAACAAAAGTTACGATATCTGCTTTTTTATAAGCATCAATAATTTCAGAATAGTCTAAATTATATTTATTTTCATAATCAATATTACACTTTTGCAGAAGCTGAATTTGCTCTTTTGTCAGTTTTCCTATAATTGTCAGCTGACAGGATATATCTTCAAGAGCTGTTATTAAATTCGGTAAGTTTTTATTTGGTTTTGTTCCGATTTGTAAAATATTAGGCTTTTCTTTATTAAATTTCTTTTCTGAAAACTTAATTTCCGGCGAAACACAATCGGGAATAACGATAATTTTTTTCGGGTTAACTTTAAACTCGTCAAGAATTTGTTTTTTTGTAAAATCTGAAATTACCGTAATATATTTTACCCTTGCAAAAGGCATTATAAACCAAAAAAAACGTAAAATTTTATATTTTAATCCGTTTCCTTTCAAAACAGAATTAATATCATGAACTGTAAGTATTGTTTTTTTCTTTTTCAGAAATAAAGTAACAAAATGAATATCTCCGGTAATATGATTTATATCTCCTTGATTAAAAGCGAGCTGAAAAGTAATAAAAAGCCGTTTAAATAAGCCCTTACTGTGTTTTTTTGCAAAAATGTTTTTGTATTCGATACCTTTCGGCAGTTCTTTTTGCATTGCAAAGAATTGTTCTTCAATGCTGTGAAAAACAGGAGACGGGTGACGAAACAAATAATTTATTTTCATTTTTAAATTTTAACACCGAAAACATTTTTAACTCCCCAAAATATCATCCAAACAGCTACTGAAGCTTTTACAAGGTGATTTAGTATAACAGAAAAATCTATTTCTGCTTTTACAACCTGCAAAAAAATTAACGGGATAAAAAATATAATTGCCGGATGCTTTACTGCTATTTTATATATAAAAAATATAAAATAATTATAAAAAAGTCCTATTATAAACATAAAAAAAATACCTCCGCCTATACCGAAATTTGCATATGCCTCTCCCAGTAAGCTCAGCCCCATTGATGTATTGTCAGAAATTCTTTTTCCGGTAAATCTTGTAAAATAAGTTCGTCCTCCCGCTTTAACTTTGTTCGGAGCCAGAAAACGGGGTAAAAGAGAAGACTTTAAAGCTTCTTTTATGGTTTCTCCGCCGGCAAACGGTTCATACCTCGGTGTATGATACATTATACGAGAAATTATCCATCCTTGGTTTATACGCGTAACCATTGCTGACAGATTGGTTTCGGATGTTACATAATCACTTTCTATTACTTTTTCCTGCACCAAATCAGTAAACAAGCTAACCCCTTTACCTTTACCTTCGCTTAGTGCTTCTCTAAAACTGTGTTTTATGGTTTGTATTGAAACTATTAAAAACAAAAAAGCAACGAGGAAAATTAACTTTTTTTGATTGCTTGGTTTATAGATAAAAGATGCAATCATCATAAAAAAACTAAGCCATAACAGCAGGTCGTGAAACATTGCTTCTCTAAGTGCAGTTAGTAACAGCATAAATAAAACGCCTCCCACAATCAGCCATTTATTTTTTCGGTTGCCTACTAATAATAAAAATAAGCCCACAAAACGAAGTCCCGAAAGTAAAAAGATAAAAAATCTTAAACTTATTGGAAATGAGTCTTTGACAATACTTAAAATAACACCTGTTACAATAAATAAAATATCAAGGTTTTTATGCTTTTTTAACAAGTTTGAAATTTGATGTAAATATATTCTTTCATTTGAGTTTTTTTTACCGATTGGCAAATGTAGTCCTAATATTAATGCGAGCGAAGCCGGTGCAACAAACCCCATATAGGTATTTTGTTCTACTGCCATATAATAAAATTCATCGTCATAGAAAAAATTATAAGCAAAAAAGGGTCCTATAACCCATTGAAGCAGTGCCAATAAAATTATTATATCTTTTATTTCAATTTTATTACCTAAATCAATAAAAAATTTTGTTCCGGAATATATAAATAAACTAATACCAAAAGCAGAATATATATTTATGGATAATACTAAATATAAAATAAAGAAGGAAATTACTCCGATTATGTATTTCAAGTTTTTATTCATTAAGTATCTGTTCTAATGTTTTTGCAATTTATAAGAAACTCCACTTTTCAATCATTTCTTTTGAGTTTTCCCAAAAATTATTATAATTATTTTCTTATTAATTTATTTTTTCAGACATTAAAAAATCTATAATATTTATGTGCTTAATTCCTTCATAAGTTTGCACTTTAAACTTATCTGATGATATTACAATTTTCGGAAAATTATCTTTTATTTTCAACAAATTACCAAACTCTCTGTCAATTACTTTTTTGTCTGACAGAATATATGTTACTTGAATGTATATTTTTTCGTTATTTTTTTTACAAATAAAATCTATTTCTTTGTCTTTCAACTTGCCTATTGTAATGTTATAACCAAGTCTTGATATTTGATTATAAACAATATTTTCATAAATTTTAGCAATATCTTGCAAGCGAAAACCTATAATAGAATTTCTTAAACCTACATCTGTAAAATAAAATTTCTCACCTGTTTCAAATATTTTTTTTCCTCCAACTTCCGAGCGTTTTACTTTGTTTATTAAAAAAGCATTTGTAAGAAAATTCAAATAATTTAAGACTATATTGTTAGAAATATTTATTTTTTGTGATTTTAAAAAATCGCTAATTTTTTTTGCTGATATAATATTTCCTGTATTTTCGGCAATATATTCGCTTAAATTTTGCAAAAACTCTACATTTCTTATTTTATTTCTTGTTACTACGTCTTTTAAAAGTATTGTTTTGTATATATTGCTTAAATAATCAAAAGTAATTTCTTCTTTTAATTCTAAATTTTTAAGGTATGGCAAACCGCCAAATGTTAAATATTTATTGAAATTATCATCGTTATTTTTTATATTTTGAAATTCTAAGAACTCGGTGTAACTTAATGGGTAAATTTTAAATTCAATATACCTGCCACTTAAAAATGTTGCAAGTTCGCCGGACAGCAGGTTTGCATTACTTCCTGAACAATATATATCATAGTTGCCTTCCGCCTGAAGACTTCGTAATGCTTTTTCAAAATATTTTATATCTTGTATTTCATCAATAAATATTGCTGTTTTTTTTGCAGGAATAATTTTAGAATTTATATATTCCATTAAATCAACGTAATCTATAATGCTTCTAAATTCATATAGTTCTTTGTTTATATAAATTATATTGAGATTTTTGTCATTTCTTTGTAATTCATCTTTTATTTGATGTAGAAAATAACTTTTGCCTACTCGACGTTGCCCTACAATAAGCTTAATAATATCTTTATTAAAGTATGGTTTTATTTTTTCAATATAATGTTTTCGTTTTATATATTTTGTCATAGCCTACATATTTTAAGAACAGCCAAAATGCAAAAAGTTTTGAGTATAATAAAATAAAACCGGATTTTTGTTAAATGTTTTGAGTATAGTTGTGCTTTGCGATGTGGAATATATGCAACAATTACAAATTACTTTCAATAGCTTTTGCAATTTCTAAGAAACTCCACTTTTCAATTATTTCTTTTGATTTTCTGCCAAATTTAGAATAATTATTTTCAAAAAGTTTAATTTTATCTTTCAAATCATTAATATTATTGGATTCAAAAATAAAACCGTTTTCGTTATTTTTAACTAAATCAACAGCACAGCCCACCCTGTCTGAAACAAGGATTGCTTTGCCGCAAGCCATTGCTTCGTTTACTGCCAAACCCCATGTTTCATTATAAGCAGAAGGTAAAACAACCACATCGCCAAGTCGATAAATAACAGGCATTAAAGATTGATTTTGAAAAGGCAAAAATAAAACGTTTTTGCTTGCATTTTGTTTCATTTTTTGTTCTAAGATACCGTTTCCGATAAATAAAAATTTATACTGCGGAAAAAACTTTGCCGCTTCAATCAACAGTAAGGGGTTTTTTTTGGGTTCAAACTTTCCTGTAAAAAGAAAAACAATGTCTTTTTCGCTTATCTTTAATTTTTTTCGTAATATGTCCGCTTGTTTTTGATAAGCTTTGTTATTGTCTTCAAATCGGTCATTGTCAATTGCGTGAGGTGCAAAAATTAATTGATTTTTCTTTAATCCGTGTTTTAAAAAATAATCTCTGTTGTTTGTCCCGACATAAAAAGCAAAATCAATATATCGGTAAATAAATTTAAGGGAAATTCTTCGTAAAGCAGTTTTTAATCC
>JALSMF010000480.1 GCA_026987795.1 Bacteroidales bacterium | reverse complement strand
GCTATCGGGTCAACACCGGCAAAAGGTTCATCAAGTAAAATAAAAGCAGGATCGATTGCCAAGGCACGAGCTATTTCCGTTCGGCGACGTTCTCCTCCCGAAAGTTGAATACCTTTGCTTTTTCGTATATGCTGAAGCCCGAACTCTTCAAGAAGTTTTTCTGTTTTTATTTTTTGCTCTTTACGCGAGAGATTTGTCATTTCAAGAACACTTAGAATATTATTTTCAACGGACATTTTGCGAAACACCGATGCTTCCTGCGGCAAATAGCCTATTCCCATTTTAGCACGTTTGTACATAGGCAATGCGGTTATGTCATTATCGTCAATATAAATGCGTCCTGAGTTAGGTTTTATAAATCCTACTATCATATAAAAAGTAGTAGTTTTACCTGCTCCGTTGGGTCCGAGTAAACCTACGACTTCTCCTTTACTCACTTCCAGAGACACTCCTTTAACAACAGTTCTTTTGCCGTATTTTTTTATAACATTATCAGTATATAGTTTCATTTAAAAATCTGTTAAATACCGCTGAGTAAATATTTAACTGCAATTATACATTATTATTTTATTAACCGGAAATTTTATAATAATAAAAAGGAAAGATTAATTTTGTATCAATATTTCAGAAAAATATGTATAAAAAAGCAGATTTCTTTATATCGGACAATAATATAATAAGTACAAGATTATTTGACATCAAAGAGCTTGAGAAAGGTTTTTCGATATATGAAGTAATTAAAATAAGCAAGGGCATACCTTTGTTTTTTGAGAATCATTTAAAAAGGCTTCATAATTCGGCAAAATTGAAAAAAGTAAAAATAAATTACGGAGAGAATGAGATTAAAACACAAATTTACAGGCTTATTGATATAAATAAAATAAATGAAGGGAGATTAAAATTTGCGGTAAGGTTTCATAAATCAGGAGATAAACTAATTATATTTTTTTTAAATCCTATTTCTGTTTCAGAATCAGAATATAAAGAGGGTGTAAAAATTATATCAGTGCAAGAAGAAAGGAAAAATCCTAATGCTAAAATAATAAACTATAAACTGAGAACATACATAAATAACCTGATTAAAAACAATGATATTTTTGAGGTTCTGCTTATTAATAAAAATAATTATATAACCGAATGCAGTAAGTCAAATATCTTTTTTGTAAAAGAAAACAATATATACACGCCTTCGTCAGAAGATATTTTATGCGGAATAACCAGAAAATATATTTTGCAAATATGTAAGAAAAAAAATATTAAAGTTAATGAGTGTAAAATTAAATCAGAGGAAATAAACTCTTTTGATTCGGTTTTTATTACAGGCACTTCAATAGGCATTTTGCCCGTAAGGCAAATTGACAACTTTACTTTTGACATTAAAAATAAAATTATCTCCGAACTATCCGAAGAATATAATAAAATTACCGAAAAATATATTTCGGACAGGCTGTCGGATAACTTTCAGGCTATATTGAGGCAGAAAGGCTGAAAAAGAAATTTCTGCCGGGAGCAACAATTCCTGACGAGTACGGTCTGTATTGCTTATCCGTAATATTTTCGACTCCGCCTTTAATACGGAATGTTTTATTCAGCTGATATGACAAAGACAGATTTATAACAGCCCAAGCCGGAGAATACGGATTTCCGTCATTATCAACGGCATACATATATATTTTATCTCGTTCGGAATCTGCTAAATCATCATAAGAAATTTCGGCATTATATTCTGAAAATAAGTCAGCCCTGAATTTATTCATCTTAAAAATAATATGAGTGCTGCCGAATGCCGGAGCAACATGCCTTAAGGGTTTATTCTCAGAATCTTTACCTTTTGTATAATTATAAACAGATTTTAAACTTAATGCTTTTGAAATGTCTGCATTCAGAGCTGCCGAAATTCCGTAAACATTTGCGTAATCGGCATTTACAACTGCCTGAACCTTACTTAATTCACCGTCATAAACTATTGAATCCTCTCCGTTGAACGTAAAATCTCCTCTAACCAAGGCATTATCAAGATATGACCAAAATAATGAAATATCAAATTGTAACTTATTAAAAAATGTTTTTGATATTCCCAAATCAGTATTGTAAATATATTCGGGTTTAAGATTTGCATTAGGGACTATAACATTTCCGGGTTCCGAGTCAAAAACTTTAGCCATATCGTCAATATTCGGAGCCCTGAAACCGGTTCCGACATTAAATTTAAACAACCAAGTATCAGGTCTGTAAGTTAAACCGGCACTTCCGTTTAAAGCTCCCGTATTCAGGTTTATATCCGTAAAGGGAAAATTATAAAAAACAGTATCAAGCACAGCTGAAGCCGAAATTCTGTTATAGCGAATTCCGAAATTAAATGTCAGCCTGTCGGTCATATTTTGCTTAAAAGAAGTATATGCGGCATAAGTCAGGTAATCTGAATCATCCGGATATCTGCTTGCTGTCGGTTCTGTATTTCCCGTAAAAATATTGCGTAATCTGCCCGATGAGAATATTTTATTAAAAACAAACTCTCCGCCGTAAAAAATATCTGCTTTTTCATTTATTTTTTTCTGAAAATCAGAATTAAACGATAGTGCTTTTACGTTTTCATAACGTTCTCTTATTTCGTCTTTGTTAAATTTTCGGTCATGCCTGCTTTCCGAATAATCCTGGTATGCCGCCGTAAATTTTATGTTATCGAATAATTTTGTTTTTTTCGAATAATCAGCTTTCAGTGTATGCATTATCCATTTTTGCGGACCGTAGTACCATTCGGCATATTTAAGAACATCATCTTTATACTGCAACAACCTGTCATATCGCGGAACATCGGAAGATTCGGAATAATAAAAACCGTAATTAAATATTAATTTATCTGCGGCTTTCCATGTAAAACGCTGCAAAAAATTAAGTTGAGAGAATCCTGAGAACTTTTGTTTCAGAGGGTCTTCATTAATAACTGTCAAATCTGCTCCGTTTACTGTTTTAACATATTCTTTACGTAAATATTCCGTAAAGCCGCCGTTTTCTCCCATTTTTAAGTCATCATAATCGCTGTAGGAAAAGCTTGTTAAGGATGCAAACTTTTTTGTTCCTGCATTAAAATCAATATGTCCTGTTTTTTCATAATCTGCGGAAGAAAACTTGCTCATTATGTTTGCACTGAAAAATGTTTTTTCATCACCTGCGGAAAATCTCGGTTTAAGCGAGTGAAAATCAACGACACCTCCTATTGCATCACTTCCGTAAATAACTGTTCCGGGACCCAGAATAATTTCCGAACTTTCAATGCTGTTTGCATCAATCGAAATGACATTTTGCAGGTTTCCGCTTCTGAAAATTGCATTGTTCATCCTCACGCCGTCAACAATCAATAATATACGATTGGCTGCATAACCTCTTATCATAGGACTTCCGCCTCCGAGCTGGCTTTTTTGTATAAAAACTTCGCCGGATGCTTTAAGTAAATCTGCAGAAGTTTGAAAATTTGTGTTTGCGAGTGTTTTTTTTGATATTATTTTAATTCTGTTTGAGACTTCGTTCTTATTTTGTTCCCAGCTGCTCGCCGAAATAACTATTTCGTTAAGGTCGAGAGCTGTTTCGGTTAATGTTATACGAAAGTTCATTTTCTTAATTTCCGAAAAGGTAAGATACATATCGGAATACGATGTATGTTTAAATATAAGTGTTTCGGTTTTATCAAAATTGCTGATGTCAGCCTTTCCGTTTTTATCTGTCAGAACGAATTTAGATTTTCCGTATATAATAACATTTTCAACAGGTTCTAAATTTGTTTCGTCAACTACAATAATTTCCTGAGCATAAATACTTAATTGAGATACTAATAATAAAGCCGAAAGTAATAAGTTTTTCATTTGTTTTATTTTGTCTGCAAAAATAATTAATTTTATTCGTTACCTGCAAAAAATGAACCCAAACCGATATAAAAATAAAAACCTCGATTTTTTTCAAAATCGAGGTTTAAAGCAAATAGTGTATGTCTTTACAAATCAGAATTCATTGAAATTATAAACTCCTCGTTATTTCTGGTTGATTCAATACGTTGTTTCATAAATTCCATTGCTTCTACAGGGTTCATATCCGAAAGGTATCGTCTTAAAATCCACAGTTTGTTAAGCATATTTTCGGAAAGAAGCAGATCTTCTCTTCTTGTTCCGGAAGCGTTGATATTTACGGCAGGATAGATTCTTTTATTCGAAAGATTTCTGTCAAGTTGCAGTTCCATATTACCGGTTCCTTTAAACTCTTCGAATATGACTTCGTCCATTTTGGAGCCTGTTTCTATCAATGCCGTAGCTATAATTGTAAGCGAACCTCCGTCTTCTATATTTCTTGCGGCACCGAAAAATCGTTTAGGTTTATGCAAGGCACTTGCTTCCACACCGCCCGACAGAACTTTTCCGGATGAAGGAGATACTGTATTGTATGCTCTTGCCAACCGAGTAATAGAGTCTAACAGAATTACGACATCGTGTCCGGATTCAACAAGTCTTTTTGCTTTTTGTATAACCATTTCGGAAACTTTAACGTGCCTGTCTGCCGGCTCGTCAAATGTTGAGGCAACTACTTCTGCATTAACACTGCGTTCCATATCCGTAACCTCTTCAGGGCGTTCGTCAATAAGTAATATAATCATATAAACTTCCGGATGATTAGCGGCTATGGCATTTGCTATTTCTTTAAGCAACACGGTTTTACCTGTTTTAGGCTGGGCTACAATTAAGCCCCTTTGTCCTTTTCCTATTGGTGAAAACAGGTCTATTATCCTCGTTGATGTAGTTGCGTCTTTATCTGTAATATTAAATTTCTCGGTAGGAAAAAGCGGTGTCAAATGTTCAAAATGAATTCTGTCGCGAATTTCTTCGGGTTTTCTTCCGTTTATACTGTCAACTTTTATAAGCGGGAAATATTTTTCGTTATCTTTCGGGGGTCTTATCTGCCCTTTAACAGTATCACCGGTTTTAAGTCCGAAAAGTTTAATTTGAGATTGCGAAACATATATATCGTCAGGAGAGTTAAAATAATTATAATCCGAAGAACGTAAAAATCCGTATCCGTCCTGCATTATTTCCAACACTCCGGTGCTTTGTATTATTGCGTTAAATTCAAATTTTGTATTAAAACTTTTGTTGGTTTCGTAATTCTCTTCGCTTTTTTTATTTTTATGATAACCGGGGTTTGAAGAAGAGGCATTGTTACCGTTTTGGTAATTACTTTGTCTTTTATCAAAATTCCGTTTTTTATAATCACCTGATTGCCTGGTTTTTTCATACGGTTTTTTATCTTTGCTCTTCCGGTTGCTTTTCTGAATGTCTTTTGGGGCGTTCTCAGCTTTAGTTTCAGTTACCGTATTTTTTTCATCTTTATTTTCAGACTTTTTTTCCGGTTCAGAATTTTGTTTTTCCGTGACTTTTGTTTCCTTAACGATAACCGGTTTTGTTTCCGGTTTTGTTTGTTCTCTTTTTTGTTTCGGATT
>JALSMF010000479.1 GCA_026987795.1 Bacteroidales bacterium | reverse complement strand
TATGGCTATCAGTCCGAATATTAAAGATAAAACAAAAAACGGCAGCTTTTCAAGAAGGACTTTTTTGTTTAAAAGTTTTCGGTCTCTTAAATAGTCGATTAAAATAAGGGTTACAGCCAAAGATACGGCTTGTCCTTTTGAAAAGAGCGACAACGAAAACAGTAATAATGAAAGAATATAGTATTTTGTTTTTTGAAAGTCAACGTACTTGATATAAGCAATAAGCGAAAGCACAAAAAACAGAGAATACAAAACGTCTTTCCTTTCTGAAATCCAAGCAACCGACTCAACGTGAAGTGTGTGTGCCGCAAATATCAGTGCTGCAAAAACAGCAACGTTAAATTTCTTAAATAACACATATACAAACCAAAACACTGTCAAACTTACGAGCAAGTGCAAAATTATATTTGTAAGGTGAAACATAAACGGATTAATATTACCGTTTTCATCTTCTCCGCCTATAGCATAATCTACAGATAATGAAATCATTGTAAGCGGATGATAGTTTCCCATATAATAGGTATCAGTATCAAAAAGAGTTTTAATGTTCTCAAACGACAGGTCTTTAAGATACGGATTGGTGTTCAGATAAAATTCGTCATCCCACGAAGTTATTTCATTGTCAAAGGCAGGATAATACGAAATTAATACAACAAGAGAAATAACGGTAAGCCATAAAACTTTTGTTTTTTTTGAGATATTTTGCTTAACAAGGCTTTTTTTCTTGCGGTTTTGCCGGAGGTTTTCTGTTTTGACTTGTTTTTTGCGTTCTCTTTTCATTTTCTCGAGTTAATTCAAAATCACGTTTATCTGTAACTAAATATTTTTACCGTTTCTCGGAATATACCATTTTACAGTGTTTTATGTTTGCTTCGAAAAACAGCTTTCCCGTTTTTTTAAATCCGAATTTTTCGTAAAATTTCATTGCCTGAACTTGTGAATTTAAGTATGTTTTTTGATTTAACGGTAAAATAGCCTGCATTATTTCTTCAAACAGTTTTGCTCCTATGTATTTGCCTCTGAATTTTTTACGTATGGCAAAGCGTTCAATCTTAATACCCTCATTTGTTGTTCTTACTCTTGATGTTCCGACAGGATTTCCGTCTGAAAATATTAAAAAATGTGTTGCGTTTACATCTAACCCGTCAAATTCTTCTTCTTCTCGGGTATTTTGCTCTTCTGTAAAAACCTCTTTTCGGATTTTAAATGCCTCTTTCAGTAATTCTTTGTTTTTGTATAAAAATTTTTCAACTTTCAGTTTCATTATTACAAATATGATTTAAGCATATTTAAACTTATGTCGTACAATTTATCCTGAATTTCTGTATTATAAGAGGCAGGACTGCTTTGCATCGGTCTTCTGTTTTCGAGGTATAAGCCTGAAACACCGCTTATTGCTTCGCTCTCGGCTGCATAAATTAAGTTTGCGGCACCTTCGCTTACCGGCATTCCTCCTTTCCATGCTGCATTCAGCAATTTTGTTTCTATTACGCCGGGATGCAGGCAGTTTATACAGACTTTATCATTTTCATATTTTCGGGCTAATTTATATGTATGTAAAATATTCAGCAGTTTTGTCAATGAGTACGCTTCCGATCCGGAATAGCTTTTTTCTCCTTGCATATTTTCAAAATCTATTGATGAAGAATGTATCATTGACGTAATATTTAATATTCTTGAACCTTCAATATCTTTTATTTTGGAAATAAGTTTTTCCGTAAGCAAAACGTGAGCAAGATAGTTTACCTGAAATGTTCTTTCAAAACCGTCTTTTGTGATTACTCTTTCGTGCAAAAATTCTGCGGCATTGTTAAAAATTATGTCAATTTTGTCAAAATTATCGTTTATGTCTTTCACCGCTTCTGCAACTTGATTCAAGTCTGAAAAATCTGCCTTAACACCGAATACATTTTTATTTATTTCTTTAACATCCTTAATTGTTTGAAAAATTCTGTTTTCATCTCTTCCGTGAAGAATAAGCGTTGCTCCTTTTTCAGCTGCTTCTTTTGCCGTTTCTTTTCCTATGCCGTCGGTAGCTCCGGTAATTAAAATTATTTTGTTTTTTAAGTCCATGTCTTACTTTTTTAGAATATATTAAAATGTTTTTTGTTTATACTCGATATACAAATTTCCGTATTTTTTCTCACACTCTTTTTCTTCTTCTTTAATTATAAAAATCAGGGTGTAAAAATGCAAAATAGTAACGATTAATAAAAATCCGGAGGTTCCTGCTATTATCATTCCCGCTGTAATCAGAAAAAAAGATATATAAACCGGGTGCCTGAGGATTTTATAAATGCCTTGTGTTACCGGTAAATTATATTCGGATATTGCAAAATAAAACATTGATACTGTATATAAAATTATTCCGACCGAAAAAACAGTGCTGCCGAAATAAAACCAGAGGGTGTTTTGTTTTATCGGAATAAAAATTGATATGAAAAAAAACAGATAATACGAAAGCTTGTTAAGCTTAGTTTTTATTCCGGTATCCGGAACTTCAATAAATTTTTTAATATTATGTTTCGGAAAAAAAAACATAATTCCCGTACTTATCACAAAGAATATTGCCGAGAATATCCAAAGATTATAAATTCCCGGAGATATGTCAAAAAATCCTGTTAACATTATTTATTTTTTATAAATTTACGTCTTGATTTTTGTTTTACTATGATGTTTTTTGATTTTAAAAAAATATTTATCACGTTTTTTTTTCTGCTTCCTTTTTCTTTTGTGATTCTTGCTCAATGCTCTGTTGAGAATATTAATCCGAAAAAAATACCGCTGAGGCACAAATATAAATTTATTCATAATAAATACCTTGAGAATATAACAAATTTAGACGACCTTTATCCGGATTGTTACAGCAAGCGGGATTCTGATTTATATTATTCTCAGGAAGATTCATTTATCGTAAAGGAAAATATTAATACTGTGTGGAATAAATATAAAACCATAAGCCTTAAGGATATATACAGCGGAAACTTAGTGAACTTAGGATTTGTTTATTCAAAAAATAAGCATAAGATTTATTATGTCGATGATGATTATGAGGGAATTTGTGAAGGTCAGGTTTATTTTATACGTCTTAATCTTCTCGGCGGTCTTAAAAAACTTATTGTTGCTTATGAAGTTACAAAAGTGGATGATGAGAAAAAAATGATACAGTTTTGTTATATCAACAAAGGAGTTTCCGAAGGATCTCAAAGAGTTTTTCTATACAAAACCAAAAACGGATATACAAAAATTGAACATAAAACCTTTTACAAAAGCAATTCTAAATTAAGGGACAAAAGAATTTACCCTATATTTCACAGAAAAATCGTTAATGAACTTCATAACAATTTAATAGTATCGCTGGATAAAAAATCAAAAATAAAATAAGTCTTCCAGTATATAGTCTTCAATAAATTTCCCTTTTTCGGTTATATATAACGTGTTTTTTTTATATGTCAAATTGCCGTTGTCTATATGTTTTTTTGCCTTGTCAAATATGAATTTCACGAATTTTTCTCCGATGTTTTTTTCAATATAAGATATATCCGCCCCCCACATAGTTCGCAGAGTTGTAATTATATAGTCATTATATTTATCGGCATCAGATAATATTTCTTTTTCAAAGAAACCGCTCCTTTTTTTTACCTTTTTGATATACTCTCCTATATTTTTTATATTAAATTGTCTTGATTCTCCGTTATAAGAATGAGCCCCGGTTCCTATTCCAAGATAATGCTTTTGCTTCCAGTAGGCTGTGTTATGTTCTGAAAAAAAGCCTTTTTTTCCGAAGTTTGATGTCTCATAGTGAATCATATTATTTTTTCCTGCCAGATTTTTTAATATTTTAAACTGGCTTATACTTTCTTCTTCGGGAATTTCTTTTAATTTTCCTGAATTACGTTTTTTATAAAAAACCGTATTCGGCTCGTATGTAATATGATATGCCGAAAGGTGCTGAATTTTCAAGTCGAAAAAAATATTAAGATTTTTTATCCATTTTTCAGAAGTCATTCCGGGCAAGCCGTAAATTAAATCACCGCTTATGTTAAAAAATCCCGAATCCTGTGCTCTTTTAACGGCATATATTCCTTGTTCGGCATTGTGTCTTCGATTCATAAGCCGTAAGTCTTCGTCAAAAAAAGACTGGATACCTATACTTAAGCGATTTATCGGAGTTTTTCTCAGTTTTCTTAAGTATTCTTTATCTAAATCATCAGGGTTTGCTTCTATTGTAATTTCAACCTTGCCGGAAACATTAAATATTTTATAGATTTGCCGAAAAATATCGTTCAGTTCTTTTTCGCTGAGCAGCGACGGTGTTCCGCCTCCTATATATATAGTTTTGACTTTTTTGTTTTCAAGATAGTTTTTTCTTAAAAGCAGTTCTTCTTTTATTACCTTAAGATATTCTTCTTTGTTTTGCAAAGATAAAGATGTAAAAAAATCACAGTAAAAGCACTTTTTGGCACAAAAAGGAATATGTATATAAATACTTGACATACTGTGATTTTAAAACGTTTTTATAAGACAATGTCTGTGCTCGGGTATTTGTATAATATTCACTCTGTCAAACCGTATTTTTTTGCTTTTAATGTATCTTTAAATCCGAAAGTAAAAGCTCGGTTCAAATATTTTTCGCTTAAAGCGGAATTATTTTTTTGTTTTTCTTTTACCGAAGCAAAAAACCACATATCCGGATTTTCGGGTTCGAGATATTCGTATATTTTTAAATATTTATCGATATTTTTACTCCACGGATTTGTAATCTCTTTACTTACAAGCGAATATATTGCAATTCCGAGGTACGCTTTTGTGCGGGCATAGCTTTCGGCTTCAAGACGATTTTTCGATTTCATTAATTTAGCGATATTAAGGATTTCATTATGCCAATAGCTTAAATTTTTACTGTTAAGATATTGAATATAGAGATTATTCCGGTCAATTTCTTTTTTCAACGATACTTCGTATTGTTTTACAAACACTTTAAAGTCTTTATCGTTCAAAAGTTTATTTAATTTATTTTCGCTTTCGGAAATACCTGTTTTATAAGCAAGTTCATACTTTTTAAATGCTTTAAAATAATCTTTTTCTTTTAAAAATTTATCACCTTCTTTAATGAAGTTTTGATTAAATGCAGATTGAATTCCGGTTTTTCCGAATAAAAAAGTCATTGCCGTTAAAATATCATTTTCCGGAGGCCATTCGTGAATACCGTCAAAAACAAGCGTCAAAACATTTTTATTTTTCACGATTTCCGAAAAAGGAGAATAATATTGCTCGATAAAATTAAAATCTTTTGTCCCGACAATCATCACCAAAGGAAAATCAAGCATCGAAACTTTTTGCATATTAATACCCGCCCCGCACATCAAAACCCCGTTTGTTTTATGCGAAAGAGCATATTGAAAAGCCATTCTTGCTCCGCCTGAAAATCCGGCAATATAAATTTGCTTCGGCGTTAAATTCAATTTTATTTTTGCCGAATATATGTCATTTTCAAT
>JALSMF010000478.1 GCA_026987795.1 Bacteroidales bacterium | reverse complement strand
AAGGCAAACGGAGATGCAGAGTTTTATTACCCCAACGGAGATTTGAAAATAGAAGCAGGTTATAAAAAAGGACAAAAACACGGACGGTGGATTTACTATAATGAAAAAGGCGAACCCGTAGGAAAAGAAAAATGGAAAAAAGGAGAACTAATCAGAGATCTGAATTAAGTTATGTCAAATACCTGGTTTCGCTTTAAAAAATTCATGATAAATCAAGATAAAGCAGCAATGAAAGTGGGTGTAGACGGAGTTTTGCTTGGAGCTGTTTCCTGCTTTAAGGATGCCGAAACAATTCTTGACATAGGTGCAGGAACAGGGCTGCTCTCGCTTATGGCAGCCCAAAAATCAAAAGCGAAAATAACAGCTTTAGAGATTGAAAAAGGGGCATATGTTCAGTGTGTTGAAAATGTAATACTTAACGGGCAGACTGAAAGGATAAAATCACTAAATATGTCTTTTCAGGATTACCGGAAAGCAGAAAAACAAAAATTTGATTTTATTATCTGTAATCCGCCTTTTTTTGAAAAATCTTTTAAATCCGTTAACCTAAAACGAAATACTGCACGTCATTCAAATACCTTATCAAAAAAAGATTTGGTTGAGGGAGTTGTCGAACTGTTGAATCCGAGAGGAATATTTTCACTTATTTTGCCTTCCGAATTTGAGAAATCATTTGAAAAATTATGTCATCGAAACAATCTGTATTGTATTTATAAAATGTATATTTATCCGAAACCCGATAAAACACACAACAGAATAATTTTTGAATTTTCTTTTGAAAAAAAAGCAATAAAACAAGAAAAAATTATCATTCGTGATAAACACACAAATCAATATACAGGTGATTATAAAAAACTGACAAAAGATTTTTATTTACATTTTTAGATTCTGTTTAAATTTTTAATTTAGCAAAAAAACTTATGGAAAGTTTAGAAAAATATTTTAACGGTTTCAGACAAAATATTGTAGGAATAAACACAGAATTTACAACTCCTTACGGAAAACAAAAACTTATTTATGCCGATTGGATTGCCAGCGGAAGACTTTATGCTCCGATTGAGGACATAATGAAAAATAAGTTCGGATCTATGGTAGGAAACACACACTCGGAAGCCAGCGAAACAGGAGTTATAATGACCAACCTGTATCATGAAGCCAAGCATATTATAAAAAAACACGTTAATGCAAGCAGTGATGACTGTCTTATAACCGAAGGGTCGGGAATGACGGGAGCAGTAAATAAATTACAAAGAATACTCGGCTTACGAATTCCGGAAAAAGCCGAAAAGTATATGAAAAAAATTCCTGAAAACGAACGTCCTGTTGTTTTTGTAACATATATGGAACATCACTCAAATCACATATCTTGGCTTGAAACCCTTGCCGATGTTGTAGTTCTTTTGCCCGAAGGCGATGAGATGAATTTTGCCGGCGAGCTTGAAAAACAACTGAAAAAATATGCAAACAGAAAAACTAAAATCGGCTCGTTTACGGCAGGCTCAAATGTTACGGGAATAATACCGGACTATTACAAACTTGCCGAAATAATGCACAAACACGGCGGTTATGCTTTTGTCGATTTTGCCGCTTCGGCTCCTTACATAAAGATTGATATGCATCCGGAAAATCCGGAACAACATCTGGATGCAATTTTTTTCTCACCGCATAAAGCTTTGGGCGGACCCGGAAGCTCAGGAGTATTAATTTTTAACAAAAAATTATACAGTAATAAAGCTCCCGATAATCCCGGCGGAGGAACTGTTCTCTGGACAAATCGCTGGAACGAATATGCTTACATAGAAGATACGGAAACAAGAGAAGACGGCGGGACACCTGCATTTTTACAGACAATGAGAGCTGCCCTTACTTTAAAACTGAAAGATAAAATGGGAGCAGATAATATAATGAGAAGAGAACATGAACTTTTGGATGTAATCTTTGAGGAGTTTCCGAAAATTGAGGGATTAAATATTCTTGCCGGCAAATATAAAGAGAGAATTGGAGCTGTTTCATTTTATATTGATGATATTCACCATAACTTAATTGTAAAACTGCTTAATGACAAATTCGGCATTCAAACTCGGGGAGGTTGTTCATGTGCAGGTACTTACGGACATTATCTTTTTAATGTCTCAAAAGACGAATCTCATAGAATAACGGATAAAATAGAACACGGAGATTTATCGGATAAACCCGGCTGGGTGCGTCTATCCGTTCATCCTGTAATGACGGATAATGAATTATATTTTATTATTGATGCTTTAAAGCAAATAAGACAAAATATTCTTGAATGGGAAAAAGACTATGTCTTCGATAAATCCTGCGGAGAATTTTTTCATAAAGATTTTCCCCGAAAAACCCCGGATAAATTTGCCGATTGGTTCGAATTGTAAAATAATATTGATTTTTATCAATGTTTTATAGCAAATATTGTATTTTTTTGTAATATTGCAGTATAAAGAAGCAATATGTTTGACGAGAAAAAATACAAAGATTCTGAATGTGAATTTACCGAATATAAAAAAATAAGAAAAGAATTTGTAACCGAAGCAGAACTTTTAAAATATTTTATTGAAAGTTCGGAAGATATGATAAGTATCCATGATTCAGACGGAAAATATCTGTATTTTTGCGGGCATGAAGAGTCTCAAATTTCAATTAGTGATGTAATAGGAAAGACTCCTTTCGATTTTTTTGAAAAAGACACGGCACATAATATAGTAGGAAAAATTAAAAAAACTGCAGAAACGGGTGAAGGGTCAAAATTCGAAATAAAAACTGAATGGTTCGGTAAAGAAACATGGTTTGAAGAGAAAACATTTCCTGTCATTAAAAACCAAAAAGTTGTTTCGGTAATCAAAATATGCAGAGACATAACCGGCAAAAAGAAAGCGGAACAGGAACTCAGGCAACAAAAAATATTTTTTGAAAAAATTGTAAATTCATTTGCACATCCTTTATACGTAATTAATGCCGAAACATATGAAATAGAGTTTACCAATGATTTTGCTTTAAGGGAAAAATTGCCTTACGGAATAAAATGTTTTGCTTATGCCGAATTAAACTCGAAACCTTGTTCGGAAAAAAATAAAGCATGTCCCGTTACACTATTGAAATATTCCGATGAACCCGTTGTAACCGAATATATGCATACAGATAATAAAGGGAATAAAAGGTTTTATGAAATACACGGTTTTCCGGTAAAAAATGAAGACGGAAAATTAATTAAAGTTATAGAATATAACATTGATATAACAGAAAAAAAACAAATAAAAGAAGAGCTTATTAAAGCTAAAGAAAAGGCAGAAGAAAGCGAAAAATTAAAATCTGCTTTTCTTGCAAATATGTCGCATGAAATAAGAACACCTCTTAACGGGATTATAGGTTTCGGAGAGTTACTTAAAACTCCGGATATATCAGCTGAAAAACAAAATTATTACATTGATATAATAAATAAAAGCGGAGAGCATTTGCTGAAGCTGATAAATGATATTATAGATGTTTCAAAATTAGATGCCGGACAGGTAAAAATAGCAGAGCATAAGTGCAGTATTAAAAAAATAAAGGAAGAAATATATGAAGCATTTGAACCGTTGTTAGCTGCCTCAAAAAAAAATATACAGTTTATTGTTGATGATACCGAATACGGCGGAAAAGATTTTATATATACTGATTCGTTACGTTTAAAGCAAATTCTTTTCAATATTACGGGTAATGCAATAAAATTTACGACAGAAGGTTTTGTGAAAATTAAATATATTTTAAATACGGAAAATATGATAGAGTTCTCTGTATCGGACACAGGAATAGGAATAGGAAAAGAGGAGGTAAAACATATTTTTAAGAGGTTTACTCAGGCAAATAAAGATACGGCAAGACTGTTCTCAGGGACAGGTTTAGGGCTTACAATTTCTAAATCCTTGACAGAACTTCTGGGCGGAAAAATTTCCGTAATTTCAGAAAAAGGAAAAGGAAGTGTTTTTAAATTTACTGTTCCGTATAAACCTGTATAAACAATTTTTATTCAGAACTACGCATTATAAGCGAAGCTCTGAATATTTACAAACCATAACTTTAAAATTAAGATGCTTTTATTTTCTCCGCACCCGTTACCTTACCGTAAATAATAAGAGCAACGGCAGAAAACAAAGCAATTCCGGCAAAATAATACCAAATATAATGAGCATGAACCGAAGCGGCAGCCCATTCAGAATGCGAATTAAACAGAGTAGGGTCGGGACAGTACCTGTCTAACAAAAAACCGGAAATTCCGAACCCGAGAACAGAAGAAATAAAAGAATGTAAATGACTGAATCCCAAATATAAACCTTCTTCTCCTTTTGGTGCCTGAAGTGAAAACAGTTCTAAATACCTCGGAGAAATAAATGATTCTGCCAATGCTTGAAATACAATACCTATTATCATCATTAAAGCAATAGGATGCAAACTGACAAAGCCTAAATCAATATCATTTCCTCCGAGTAAATTTCCGGAAGCCATAGCCAAAGCAGATACAGGCATTATAAACATTCCTACTGTCATTGAAAAAACCGAACTTTTTTTGCGCATAAGCTGGGTAATCCAAGCAACGCTGAGAACAACAACAAGCGGATTTACGTTTGCATACCACGAAGGAGCAGAATTTTCGCCTGCCATTCTTAAAACATATTTCGGCATTGTCGCATACAATTGATGCTGAACCATCCAAAAACCGCTTATAATAAAAATCAGCACTATTAATTTAACGTTGGTAACAACTTTTACGAGAGCTGTCCATATTTCTTTAAAAGATTTACCTTTTCCTGAATCTTTAGCACTTTTATAAAATAAGAATATTAGGAGAAGAGCAATAAAAGTCATACCTGCCGAAAAATAATTCAAATTTATCAAGCCTAAATTACCCATACTGTCGCGTAACGGCTTAACGATAGTTTTTCCGGAAAAAGCTCCTATATTCACCATCATATAAAAAACAGAAAAACCTCTTGCTCTTGTAGCCTCGGTAGTTTCTTTTGCTATTGTTCCCGTTATTACCGACTTTATAAACGAACCGCCTACCATTATTACAAGCAAGACAGGGATTATATAATATCTGTCAGAAGAAGTTCTCAAACCTTTATAAACAACTTCTCGTCCGTATTCGGCTAATCCTCTGGCTTCAAGAATTCCCGGCAAAACAGCAAGCCCGAGATAACCTGCCGTAAGTAAAAAAAATGCAAGCAACAGCGACTTTTTAAAACCTATTTTATCTGCATATGCACCGCTGAATGTAGGAAGAAGATATAACCCTCCGGAGAAAATTCCGGAAATAATACCGGCTTCAATATCCGAAAAACCGAGTATTCGTGAAAGATACAGCGTTATAACTATAAAAACTCCGTAATAAGCTGCTCTTTCCAATAATTCAACACTGTTTGCTACCCAAAATTCTCTTGAAAACTTTACTTTATCTCTTTTGTTCGAAATATTTGTCATAAATAATGCTTTTCTGTTAATTTTTAAAATTAAAAGCAGCGAAGATATA
>JALSMF010000477.1 GCA_026987795.1 Bacteroidales bacterium | reverse complement strand
TCATTAAATAAAAAAACATCTGTAAATATTGTATAAAATTCAGAAGTTCATTATCTTCGCCTCTTATACAAACTAATAAAATTATAAGTATGAAAAAATTAGGATTATTTTTATTTACTGCAGTCTTAGCAGTATTTTCAGCGAGCTGCGGCAGCGAAAGCAGCGGTGACTCATTAGCTGATATGAAATTAACAGAATTAAATCTTGCAGACAAAGGCATTCCCGTTACCATTCAAGCACCGGAAGGTGCAGAAGTAAAAGAAGGAATGTTTATGGGAGAATTCGGCGGAATAAAAATGCTTGATTATGAAATCGTAAAAGACGAGTTCGTAATGGAAATTTCAATGGATAATACCGAAGAAACACTAACAATTGAAGAAATTGTCAGTGATGCAAAAGAATCTGCTCAAGAAGAAGAAGGTTTTGTTGAATTTATCAAAGAAGAAACAAACGGTTTTATATACAAGGTAAAAACCGATGAATATGAAGATTATAAATTTTACTATGTAATGATGAAGGACGGTAAAGCAATAGAGTTTGGTGAAGGACTGAAGCTCTTTACGGAATTTTCTCTGAAAGATGCGGAAACACTTTATAACATTGCAAAAAATGCGAAATAAAGCATTATCCTGAAAAGCAATTAAAAAAATTTGTCCCCGTTATCATTCGGGGACTTTTTTATTTCCAGAGGCAGAAAAAGGAAAATATGAGAAACAGAAAGATGAAAAATTTAACTATATAGCCGTAAAGCTAAAATATAATTTTTAAAATATCAACAATTTAATAAACAGAAAAGCCACCGTATTAGTAATGGCTTTTCAAAAAATTAAGTATAAAAACGATATGCCTATTTCGCAATCTTATCTAACCATTTAACCATAAACAACATAGTAAACATTGATATTAAACAAACAACCACAAACAATCCCCATGTAACCCATAAAGGAACTGTTTCATAAAGTATAGCACCAATAAACAACAACTGATTTCCGAGTGCTGTAGCCCCTAACCATCCGCCTTGCATAAGCCCCTGATATTGCGGAGGAGCAACTTTAGAAACAAATGCAATACCCAGCGGGCTGATAAATAACTCTGCGACAGTAAGTATAAAATAAGTTCCTATAAGTAAAAATGGGGTTACTTTTTGTGTATCAGGAAGTGAAACACCTCCTTTTTGCGGGTTTATTGTTTCATAGAGAGGCAGACCTATTGATGCTACAGCCATAACAAGGTAAGCTAAGGCTGCAATACCCATACCTATAGCTATTTTTTTAGGAGTTGAAGGGTCTATACCTTTTGTTTTTAACCAAGAAAAAATACTTAGTATTATCGGTATTAAGAAAACAACAAAAAACGGATTCATTGCCTGAAATGACTCTACAGACAAATCATAGGAGCCTATCTTAAGCAAAGTATAATCTCTGGCAAAAAATGTTAAAGTAAGACCATTTTGATGAAACGAAAACCAAAAAAATATAACAATCCCGAAAACTGCAAGAAGTGCATATATTCTTTGCTTAATTTCCTTGGTATCCATTTGAATTTCTTCGGTTTTATTTTGTTTGTCTTCAGTTTTTCCTTTCGGGTTAGGAAAGTATTTTTTATTCGCCAAATAAATTACGACAGAAATAAGCATTGCAACTATAGCTATAGCAAATGCGTAATGAAATCCGGTGGTAAAGGCATTAAGATAATTTTTTGAAAAATCTGCTAAATTGGTTACCTCCGAAGACGATATAGTCGCCTTGTTTGCTAACTCCTGAAAAGCTGCTGCAGTTTTTTCCGTAATTTTACCGTTCAATTGAGAATGACAATATGCAGGTAATTCAGGGTTATACTTAAAACCTTGGCTTTTCAACCACCAATTTCTTATTGACGGAGCTATAAAAGGTGCAAAAATTGCTCCTATGTTAATAAACATATAAAAAATTTGAAATCCTTGTTCTCTTTTATTGTCCGTATAATCCCCTTTGTCATACATTTGTCCTACCAGCGCTTGTAAGTTTCCTTTAAACATACCGTTACCAAATGCAATTATAAAAAGAGCAGCTAACGAAACTGTTAAATAAAGATTATAGTTAGGAACGGGAGTAGGCGTAGGAATTGCCAAAATTACATATCCTATTGTCATAATAATAAGCCCTGCCGTAATTGTTCCTTTATAATTTTGCAATCTGTCTGCTATTACTCCGCCGACTAACGCTAATATATATATAAGAGCATAGAAAACAGAATAAATTATTCCTGAATTAGTGCCGTCTAAACCAAATTTAGACTGCAGAAATAATACTAAAATAGCCATCATGGTGTAAAAACCAAATCGTTCGCCCATATTAGCCAAAGCTGCCGCTATTAATCCTTTCGGGTGTCCTTTAAACATAATATCTTATTTTTTAATGATTAAATAAAAATTTTACCGACACAAAAATAAAAAATAAAATTAATTACCGGCATTATCAATAAGCATAAAAAAACACCCTGATAATTAGGGTGTTTTTAACACTTTACGGAAATATAATTAAATACCGCTATGTGAAAATTATTTGAGTTTGCAACCCGTCAGCCATTTCATAAAATTCGCCTATTGTTATTATGTCTTTGACTTCATCTGCAAGGTCTTCTTTTTTAAGCTTAAACATATCAACGGCTAATTTACAAGCATAAATTTCTCCGCCTCCGGCTTCAATCATTTCCAAAAATTCATCAACACGCGGAATATCGAGTTCATCAATTTGTTTTCTCATCATAGCGGAAACACCGGCTTCTACTCCGGGTAATGCCCCGAGTAAAGTAGGAAAAGGGAGTCCGCCGGGCATTCTCATTGCCGGGTTACCAACTGTTGCCGTATGTAATTTGTTCATACGTTTTTTTGTAATTCCGTCTAAGCCGAAAAAAGTAAAGAATAATTTTGTTTCAATACCTTCCATAACGGCACCGTTTGCCATTACCAAAGTTGCCAAAACATCTTCTAATGAGCCTTTTGCACATATCATCAAGACCTTTTTTAACGGATGTTTAGTTTCGTCTGCCATAATTTTTATTTTTAAAAGTTAATAATTAAACGCAACTTGAAGGTTTTGAAACACCTGCATATAATGTTGCTTTTTTAAGAGGAGCTCCGGGAAACATTTTATAGAACCCTTTAATATCCGTAATTCCTGATTTTCCTATGGAACGAATTGTTAAACTTTCACCGCTTTTCACTTTTTCTCTTATAAATTCAAGAACTTCAAAGTGTTTATCGGTTAGTTCTTCTCCGTTTTCTTTAGCCATTGCTTGTGCAACTTCTCTTGACCATTGCTCAGAATTTACGAAATATCCGTTATCGTCAATGTCAATCATTTTTCCTGCATATTCTTTTTGTGCCATAATTTAAAATTTTTAGAGGTTATTAATTATTTGATTTTTTGTTTTCATCATCTTTATACATTGAAGCAGAAAGATTTTTCAAAAAGGTAATCATAAAGCCTATACTTTTCTTCATCTCCGGAGACTGCATAGTTCTGAAAGCTTTCCACATTGAATATTCCGGTATATTTTCCGTATCCATGCTTTTAAATACCGTCAGAGCATTGTTTATTGCTCCTATCATATCCGGTTGTGTAAGGTTTTTAACCATTTCAAGTATCGATACTATATTATCAGCCAAATCTCTTACATCCTGAACCGTAAAATGAGTAACGATATTATCGCTTATGCTCATAAGTTCTTTAAAGAAGTCTAAATATCCTTTCTGCTCAAATTCGGCAAACTTGGCTATTGCATCTAAACCTACCTGATTGATAACCGGAGAGACATCTTTCATAAAATCATTAGCACTTTCCAAAGTATCCATCATTTGATTAAATGTTCCGATGTTTCGGATAATTTTTATCATAAGAGCGGTTAAGGCTTCACCGTCAAGTTCGACACCGGCTTGGTCTAAAACCGTTACGGAATGAGCAAACATATCTTTCCCTACAATGGATAAATCTTTAGCCAAATCTTCTTTTTCAATTCGACTGTTTCTTTGAGCATACATTTCTTCAAGGATAATGTCCATTTTGCGGTTCAGTTCATTTATTTGCTCTTGTATGTTATTTTCTGACATAATTTTAAATTTAAGATTAAATAAATGAATTTTTTAAAGTTTTTGTTTTTTTCCTGCCATATACATTTCCGAAGGTATCGGCATTTCTTTGCCTTTAAGGAGTATGTGCCAATACATCCATCGGAACATCAGTTTTCCGTAATGGTTCATTCGTGTTTCTTTTAATAACCCGAAAGGTCCTATACCGGGGAACGGATAATAGCCGGGCAGCGGTTCTGTGTCATAGTTAAAATCTATCAAGGCTCCTTTTCCGTGTCCTGTTTCAATATAGCAGTTTGAGTGTCCGTCAAATTTTGCCGTAAGCGGTCTGTTCTCAATAGCACACATCAAGTTCTCAAAAACTACTTCTGCTGCAAAGTGAACCACCGAGCCTGCTTTCGATGTCGGAATATTTGCTGAGTCCCCGAGAACAAAAATATTGTCAAATTTAGTTGAATTGAGATAATATTTATCTGTTAATATAAAATTCATATCATCACCGAGTCCGCTTCTTTCTATCATACTGTCACCCATATGAACAGGTATGGTTACCAAGCAGTCAAACGGCACTTCTTTTTCGTCATAAGAACGAATAACTTTTTTGTCATTATCTACACTTTCCAAGTAAAAATCGGGCACTACATTTATATTTTTATCTTTAAGCATATTTCCGAGAACTTTAGAAGCTATCGGTTTTGTAAATGCACCTTCCATAGGTGTAACAAAAGTAATGTTTACTTTATCTCTCATACCTCTTTCAATAAAAAAGGCATCGGCAAACATTACAAACTCAAGAGGTGCTACCGGACATTTAATAGGATTATCGGCAATGTTTAATACTAATTCGCCTCCTTGCCATGTTTTAAAGAAGTCTGCTAATGCCGTTGCTCCTTCAACAGTATAAAAATCAAAAACATTTTTATGCCATAATTCTCCTTTTAAGCCGGGAGTTTCTTCGGGTACTATTCTGACACCTGTAGCTATCACTAAAAAGTCATAATTTAAAACTTCGCCGTTTTGAAGGTAGACTTTATTATTTTCTCCTTCAACTCTGTCAATTGCCGACTGTATAAAGTTAACGCCTATAGGTATAAAATCTGCTTTGGCTTTAACAACGTCTTTTTTAGTATAATAGCCGAAAGGGATAAATAAAAAACCGGGCTGGTAATAATGTGTCTTAAATTGGTCTATTATTGTTATGTCCCATTCGTCACGGTCTAAGGCTTTTCTCATTTTATTTGCCATAATTGTTCCGCCTGTTCCTGCTCCCAGTATTACTAATTTTTTCATTCTGTATATTTTTTTGTTTATTAAAGTTTAATTATATATTTTACTTTGCAAATGTATACATAAATAAATATATAAAGATAATTAGATGTAATTTTAAGAACATAAATAACATTGTTTAATATCAAAAAAAGTTATGTTTTTGAGTAAAATGTTTTATATTTGCCTC
>JALSMF010000476.1 GCA_026987795.1 Bacteroidales bacterium | reverse complement strand
ATATCTTCAAAATCAAAATTTCCCATAGTCTTTTTTTAAAAAAAGGCATCTTGTCAGATGCCTTCTGTTCTGTTAATGTTCGCAATTATGTTCGTGTTCGTCATGATTGCACATATTTGCAACTGTTTTTAATGTTCCGGATAAAAAGTCTTCAATAATTTTTGCAGGCTTTTCGGTTGGTGCTCCGGTGTAAACATTAATATTATTTTGCTTTAAAATTTCAATGGCTTTCGGTCCTATACCGCCGGTTATTAAATCTGTAACCTTATTTTCGGCAAGCCAATTAGGAATTGCACCGAATTCATGCGGCGGAGGCATTTCCATCTGCTCTTTCACAACTTTGTCATTTTCAATATGATAAAAATAAAAATACAAAGCGTGTCCGAAATGTGCCGATAATTTCCCGTCTGCTACGGGTATTGCCGTCTTTTTCATTTTTAATTAATTTTTACAATTTTTTAATTTTTTTCAAAAATAACTGCATTCCTTTGCGTTTTTCTGTATCTAATGTATAGCTTATATTTTCCGTAAGGTATTTTTTTATGTCAATACCGTTGATGTTTATTTGTTTTTTATATTTATCAATAACAGAATCAATATTTTTCAAACCGTATTTTAAAGCTTTGTTAAATTCAGTTATAAAATCATCGCTTATTTTTTGTCTTGACACCCAAGTTGCAAAAACAAAAGGATATGAAGTATGTTTTAACCATATTTCCGACAAATCGTAAACGAAATTAAATTTTTTTCTGTAGTTAAATGCTCTGTCTCCTATTATTAAAACCGCTGTTTCTTTTTCCTCATTGTCCTCATATCCTGCTCGGGTATTTTCAAATTCAGGGTTTATATTAAAGTATTCTTTTGCAAGTATTTTTATCAGGTTTACGGATGTTCTGGACTGATAATCCAGTAATATTTTTTTTATTTTGCTTACGTGAATATTGCTCAGGAGCAAAACCGAATCAACTTTTCCTACGGATCCTATGCAGTAATCGGAAATAATATAAGGGTTTTGCAGTTTGCTGATTTCCGCAACCGGTATTAAACCCAAATCTGCCTCTCCGGAAATCAGTTTGTCGGCACAAATTGAAGGAATGTCTTTGCTTAGTTTTGTTTTTTCCGACAATTCGGGACTGTTTTCAATTCCGTAAATAAACGGAAGAGTGTTAAGATAAGAAACCGCTGATATTTTAATTTTTTTTTTCAATTTTTTAAATTTCAGCATTGAATATCTTTTCTGTTTCGGCATCTTCGATTTTTTTAATCTCAACCATTGATACCGTTCCGGCAATTACCGAAATTACGGCAATAAATGCTGATAAGGCAACACCGATGTAGGGAATAAATAATACCAAAGCAAATAAAGAGCCGTTAACTACTGCAACCCATTTATATTTCCTCATAAATGATACACTTTCTTTTATACTTCGTCTGTATCTTTCATTAGAATAATCCATATACGAAAAACCGTAAAAATATGAGCTTATGAAGAACATAAATATTATGCCTATCCAACTTACAAATGACAGAATTATCCCTGCTATAAATACTAAAATCATTACTCCGGTTTCAAAAATAACATTTCTGACTGCTATGCCCAAACCTCTGAATATGTCTTTTGCAAATTGTTTTATTTCAAAAGGGTAATCAATACTTTGTCCGGTTATTACTTTTTCTGTTTTTTCTGAAATCACAGAAAATAAAGGAGACATAAGCATTATAATAATGTATCCTCCGAGATATGCAAAGCTTATGAAAAAAAATACGTAGATTATTACGGTAATAATTCCGGACAAAGCACCTTTTAAGTATTCAGCACCCCAAAAGTCGGCACTGCTCAATGCTGTCCAATCTAAAAGTGACTGCCTGAGCATAACCGCTAAATCGGTAATTTGGCTCATTCCTACCCAGAAAATAAGTATATTCAGAAGCAACGGAAACAGCATATATTTCATAAAGCCTTTTGAGAACAGTAATTCTGCTGCTTTAAAATATCCTTTAAATCCGATTGATATTTGCTTGCCGAATGTCATTTCAGTATTTATTTGGTCTTAAATTTTACGGGGTTTTTGACTTTTTGTTTCAAAAGAGCTATTTTTAATACATCAGATATAGTTTCTGCAAAATGAAATTTTAATCCTTTCAGATACAAATCGTTAATTTCTTCTATGTCTTTACTGTTTTCTTTTGACAATATAATTTCTTTAATGCCTGCACGTTTTGCCGCAAGTATTTTTTCTTTTATACCTCCTACGGGTAACACCTTCCCTCTTAATGTCATTTCACCTGTCATAGCAAGCATATTTTTCACTTTTCGCTGTGTAAAAACAGATGCCATTGATGTTACCATCGTAATTCCTGCCGAAGGTCCGTCTTTAGGGATTGCACCTTCGGGAACATGAATATGTATATTATAACTGTCAAATATTTTTTCATTAATTTTCAATTCTTCTGCATGAGCTTTTATGTATTCGTAAGCAATAATTGCCGACTCTTTCATAACTTGCCCGAGATTTCCCGTAAGATTAAGCTGCCCGTTCCCTTTACTCAGGCTTGATTCTATAAATAAAATTTTTCCGCCTGCCTGTGTCCATGCCAATCCGGTAACAACACCGGCAAAATCATTACCTTCGTATTTACCTTTTATATATTTCGGAACTCCGAGAAAGTCAATTAAATCTTCAGCTTTAAGCATTTTCGGATATTCTTCTCCGAGAGCTATTTTTTTTGCTGCTTTTCTGATAACTTCTGCAATCTTTTTTTCCAGATTTCTGACTCCTGATTCGCTTGTATAATCGGTAATTATTTTTTCTGTTGCGTCTTTTGAGAATTTCAGTTCTGTTGCTTTAACACCGTGTTCTTTCAATTGTCGGGGTATCAAGTGTCGTTTTGCAATTTCGATTTTTTCTTCAACAATATAGCCGGAAACTTCGATAAGTTCCATCCTATCTCGTAAAGCCGGATTTATTGTACTGAGAGAATTTGCCGTTGCTATAAATAATATTTTTGACAGGTCGTATTCAAGCTCCAGATAATTGTCGTAGAATGTATTGTTTTGCTCGGGGTCAAGAACTTCCAACAGTGCAGAAGACGGGTCTCCTCTGAAATCATTTCCTATTTTATCTATTTCGTCAAGAATAAAAACAGGGTTTGATGACTTAATTTTTTTAATATTTTGGATTATTCTTCCCGGCATTGCACCGATATATGTTTTACGATGTCCTCTTATTTCTGCCTCATCGTGTAAGCCTCCGAGTGACATTCTGGCATATTTTCTTTCTAAAGCACGTGCTACCGATTTGCCGAGAGAGGTCTTCCCTACTCCGGGCGGTCCGTACAGGCACAAAATAGGAGCTTTTAAGTCGCCTTTCAATTTTAAAACGGCAAGGTGTTCCAATATTCTGTCTTTTACGTTATCAAGCCCGAAATGATCTTCATCCAGAATTTTTTTTGCACGTTTTAAATCAAAATTATCTTTGGTATATTCATTCCAAGGTAAATCTACAAGTGTTTGAGCATAAGACAACTGATATGAATAATCCGGCGACATCGGGTTTATTTGCTTCAGCCTGTTAATTTGTTTTTTGAATGCTTCTTTTACTTCATCACTCCATTTTTTTGTTTCGGCTTTTTTCTCAAGTTCTTCTATCTCAAGTTTAGGAGAATCTATTCCCAACTCGCTCTGTATAGCTTTCATTTGCTGATGCAGAAAATATTCTTTCTGCTGCTGGGTCATTTCCGATTTTGCCTTATTTTGTATATTGTCTTTAAGTTCCAGTTTCTGAACTTCTTCAGATAAATATTTTAACAGTAAATCAGCTCTTTCAGAGAGATTATCTTTTTCCAGAAGTTTTTGTTTTTCACTGCTTTTTACATCAGTATTTGATGAAATAAAGTTAACTAAAAACTCCGGAGAATCAATATTTTTTACGGCAAATGCCGCTTCTTTGGGCAAGTTTGACGACAGATGGATTATCCTTACTGACAGGTCTTTAATTGATAATATTTGAGCTTCAAATTCTGCTTCGTTTTCGGCTTCGGTAACTGTCGGTAATATTTCATACTTAACTTTAAGGTATGGTTTATACGTAAGGGCTTCCGTAATTTTAAACCTGGCAATTCCCTGAAGAACAGCTGTTTTTTCTCCGTCGGGCATATCAAAAAGCCTGACTACCTTTGCCAAAGTTCCTATTCTGTAAATATCAGTGAATCTTGGGTCTTCTGTTTTTTCTTCTATCTGACTTACAATACCTATTAAAAAACCTTTTTTGTCAGCCTCTTTTATAAGTTTCAGAGATTTTTTTCTGCCTACGGCAATAGGTATTACAATTTGCGGAAATAAAACTGTATTTCTCAGAGTCAGCAGTTTAAGTTCCTTCGGCAAGTCAAAATCATCTACCGATAATTTATCGGCACCGGATGCAAGAGGTATCATCTCTGCATTTGACTGATTTTCTTTATTTCCGAAAATTATGTCTTCAAACATATATCTTTCCTTTTGTTTTTTGGTTAATACAATATGTGTAATGTCAAGTGTCGTGCCAAACAAGAAACAGGAAATTTCGGCAGTTTTTGTATTTTTTTGCTATTGACTAAGTTTGGCAATAAGTGATATGCTGCCCTTAACTTTATCTCCTGTTTTTACTTTAATTTCAGAATCTGTCGGCAAAAATATATCTACTCGCGAGCCGAATTTAATAAATCCGCTTTCTTCGGATTGTTTAACACTTTTGCCTTCCTCTGCATAATAAACTATCCGCCTTGCCATAATCCCCGCTATTTGCCGATACATAATTTCTATACCGTTTTGAGTTTCAATAACAACAGTTGTTCTTTCATTTTTTTCGGAAGACTTAGGGTTGCGAGCGAGTAAATAATTGCCTTCGTGATATTTAAGATATTTTATTTTTCCGCTTACGGGAAATCTGTTTATGTGGACATTCCAGACTGACATAAAAACGGATACTTGTATTCTTTCATCTTTAAAATATTCGTTTTCTTTAACTTTTTCAATAACAACAATTTTTCCGTCTGCCGGGGATATAACTCCGTTGTCGTCAGTAACAGGTTTTCTGTTTGGTTTTCTGAAAAAAAATATAATTACAAAAAGTATAAACAGAGATATTAATACGGATAAGGACATTATAAGCGGACAGTCGCAAAAAAATACAAAAACCGATGTGTTAAACAGTAATAAACTGACGGCGGTAATTATAATGGTGTTTTTTCCTTCGTGATGTATTGTCATTTTGATAACTTTTCGGTAAAAATAGGAATTTTACTTAAGAGAGTAAAATATTTAGTATTTAAACGAAGAAGTATTCCGTAATTTTCAGGTATAAGAAAATCATAGGTGCGGCAAACAGGGTGCTGTCAAAACGGTCAAGCAAGCCTCCGTGCCCGGGCATTATATTGCCGGAGTCTTTTATTCCGGCTTTTCTTTTAAGCCATGATTCCGTAAGGTCTCCGTAAGTTCCGAAAATTATCGTAATTGCAGCAAATATAAACCATTGCGGCAGAGTAAGGCTTGTAAAGAAGAGAGATAAAACATATGCTGCAATGAAAGC
>JALSMF010000475.1 GCA_026987795.1 Bacteroidales bacterium | reverse complement strand
AGGAACGTCAACTTTTGTAAGAATAGAGTTAACCGATAATTTAAAGTTTCCTTCATATTTTGATTTTGTTTTTTTATGCATTATTTCCGTTGTAATCCACATAATACTCAATCCGAACAACATACCAAGGTAAGGAGGTAAGTGAGTAACGGTTTTAAAAACCGGAACAAATAATAATGCGGAAACACCAAGAGCAAGCATTGTTATTTGTTGTTTAGGTGTTGTTTTTACATCATTTTCTCCGGTTTTTTTTCTCTCCGGTCTTTTTACGTTTCCTTTAAGAGTAAATGAGAGTACCAAAAGAGGTATTATCATAGTAAATAAACTGGGGACAAATAATTTTGTAATAATGTTTGCTGTTGTTACTTGTCCTCCTATCCACAGCATAATTGTTGTTACATCTCCTATCGGAGAGAAAGCACCGCCGGCATTTGCTGCTACTACCACCATAGATGCAAAAAACCAGCGAGTCTGTTTGTCGTCAATCAGTTTTCTCAGCAGAGCTATTATAACAATTGTTGTTGTTAAGTTGTCAAGAACGGCTGACATAAAAAAAGTAAGGAAACTTAAAATCCATAACAGTTTTGATTTATTCGTAGTCTTTATTCTGTCCGTAATAATCTTAAATCCTTCGTGTTGGTCAACAATTTCGACTATTGTCATAGCTCCGAGCAAGAAGAATAATATTGTAGATATATTTGCAAGGTGTTCAAATATATCGTGTTGTGTAATAAACTCTCTGACTCCTTCTTCGGATTGAGACAGAACAGGGTTCAGTTCGCTGAAATGCAGCCATGCTCTGCTGTATCCCAGTCTTAATATTTCTTCACCGTTAAATGCATAAACCGCCCAAAGAATTGCACCCATCAACAAAGCAGATGCCGCTTTATCTATTTTTATCGGATGTTCTAATGCTATCATCAAATAGCCTAAAATAAATATAACAACCATTAGTATAAACATAACTCATTGATTTTTAGTTTGTAAAATATGATTAGAATGTCTGCAAATATAAATATTGGAATGTGATTATAAAAATAAAAGTGTAACGCTTTCTTGTGAAAAAAACAAAAGCCCGTTTTTATTTTCGGGCTTTATTTTTAATTTTTCGGTTTAATATAATTTTATTTTACTGCTTATTTTACTGCGGCATCTTCCATAATAACTTTATAGAAATATCCGTATCCGAAATCTTTATCTAAAGATATTTTTCCTTCTACAACCACTGTGTCCCCTTCCTTAACTTCAGATTGTGAGGTTACGGTTAAATCAAAATCACCGTTATGTTCTGTTCCGTCTTGTATGTGAATCCAGTTCTTTTTCATTATTTGAGGGCTGAATTTTACAACAACGCCTTTTATTTTAACTGTCTTTCCGTTATATTTTGATTTGTTTGCGAACAACTCTTCTATAGTTATTCCGCCTTCTGCAGGTGTTACTTTTATTTCGGTTTTCTCGGCTTTCGGTTTTTCGTTATGTCCTGTAACATTGTGTCCGTGAGGGTTGTTAACCATGTTTTGTTTCGGCATATCGGGAGTTGTTCTTACACTTTCGAGAAAGTATATTTTATCAAAGGTTCTTCCTAATTCTTTACTTGCAAAATTTTCCATAAGCATACCTCCGTTGTAATAATATACATCCCCGACATTAGCATTCATTTTAGGAACGGCTAACCATGTTTTTGTTCCGTTTTCTTCAGCTAAAAGATATGTGTAGTTATTTGTTTGCAAAACCTCTGCTACTGTTATTTTGTGCGTATCTGCACTCAGGTTCTCCTTAGTTTGCTTTTCTTCACTCTGACATGATGTTAGGGTTAAAAACAATCCGATTGTTAATAATAATGTTTTCATATTTATTTGTTTTTTAGTTTCAATAATTTAAGTTTTCAAAATTAATAATAAAAACCGATACTTTTATCATTTATTATTCAAAATAAAGATGTTTTATAAAATAAAAAGCATATAAAAAAGCCGTTGATTTTCAACGGCTTTTTTGTTTTTTAAATACGGTAAAAATTATGAACCCACGGTATAGCGTTTAAACTCAATAACTTTTACTTCCGGGTCAACTTCTTTCAGAAAGTCTCGTATTGTTTTTTTATTGTCTTTTACCCATTGCTGGTTTAAAAGAGTATTTTCTTTAAAGAATTTATTTAATCTGCCTACTGCTATTTTTTCTGCTAAATCGGCAGGTTTTCCTTCCTGAATTGCTAACTCTTTTCCTATTTCTATTTCTTTATCAATTACTTCTTGCGAAACATCGTCTTTGTCAACAGCAATAGGATTCATAGCTGCAATTTGCATAACAATATCCTTTTTTGCAGCTTCGTCAATGTCTTTTGTAAAACTTGCTATTGATGCAAGCCTGTTTCCGGGATGGATATATGTTGCAACAGCCTCTCCTTCTACTTTATCGTAATATCCGAGTTCTATTTTTTCTCCGATAACTCCTGTTTGGTTTATAATTTCATCGCTTATTTTAACTCCGTTAATTTCTAAAGACATTAATTCTTCAAGATTTGCAGGTTTTTTTTCAGCTGCCGTATCAAGTATTTGATTCGCAAACTTAACAAAATCGTCATTTTTCGCTACAAAGTCTGTTTCGCAATTTAATGCAATAATAACAGCTTTTTTCCCGTCAGTTGTTTTTTTTGCGACAACAGCACCTTCTGAAGCTTCTCTGTCTGCTCTCTTTCCGGCAACTTTTTGTCCTTTTTTTCTGAGAATATCAATTGCTGCATCAAAGTCTCCGTCAGATTCGGTAAGTGCATTTTTGCAATCCATCATACCTGCCCCTGTCATTTTTCTTAATTTAGCAACATCTGCTGCGCTTATTTTTGCCATCTTTATATTGTTTTAACTTTTATTAATTATTTTATTTTTTTGCGAGCTCTTGTTTTTGCCGGCTCTTTTTTGTTTTCTTTATCTGTTTTTTGTTCTTTTCTTTCTGCTTTTTGTTCATTTAAGCCTTCTGTAACAGCCTGTGTAATAGTATCTACAATAATTGCTATTGATTTAGAAGCATCGTCATTTGCAGGAATCGGAAAGTCAACGCTCGGGTCTGAGTTTGTATCGACCATTGCTATGATAGGCAGTCCTAATTTTTTTGCTTCGGCTACTGCTATTTTTTCTTTTGTAACGTCAACTACAAATATTGCAGAAGGAACTCTTTTCATATCGACAATACTTCCCAGGTTTTTTTCGAGCTTTGCTCTTTCACGCATAATTTGAAGTCTTTCTCTTTTTGAAAGTTTTTCAAATGTTCCGTCAACAGCCATATTGTCAATGGCTTTCATTTTTTTAATTGCTTTTCTGACTGTTCTGAAGTTTGTAAGCATTCCTCCTGACCAACGCTCTGTAATATAGGGCATTCCGGTTGGTTTTACTTTTTCTTCAACAATTTCTTTTGCTTGTTTTTTGGTTGCAACAAACAAAATTTGACGACCTGATTTTGCAATTTGCTTTGCGGCAGCGGCAGCTTCGTCAAGTTTTACCATTGTTTTGTACAAATCAATGATATGGATTCCGTTTTGTTCCATAAAAATATACGGAGCCATTTTAGGATTCCATTTTCTTTTTAGGTGTCCGAAGTGAACACCTGCTTCCAACAGTTGTTTAAAATCTACTTTTGACATTTTTTTAAATTAAGTTTACATTCTTATAATAAAGCAATTACCAAGTAGCGACAATTAATGCCGGTCTTGGTAATTTAGATACTAAACTTAAGTGAAATATTAAGTTTGAATCTTGTTTTTTATCTTTTACTGAACTGGAATTTCTTACGAGCTTTAGGTTGTCCCGGTTTTTTACGCTCAACAACTCTTGCATCTCTCGTTAAAAATCCTTCTTTTTTCAAAGCACCTTTATCATCGGGGTTAATTTTCACCAATGCTCTTGAGATTGCAAGTCTTAAAGCTTCAGCCTGTCCTTTTATGCCGCCGCCTTTCAAATTAACGTTTATATCATATTTATTTTCGGCTTCTACAACAGAAAACGGTCTTAAAATTTGATATTTTAACTCGGGAACTGTAAAATACTCTTCTAAAGTTTTTTTATTAACGGTAATGTTACCTTTTCCCTCTTTTACGTAAATTCTTGCTATGGAGGCTTTTCTTCTTCCTATTGCGTTAACGATTTCCATATTTTATTTTATTGAGTTGATGTCAATTTTTTTTGGTTTTTGAGCTTCTTGCTTGTGCTCTGAGCCTGCATATACGTATAGGTTTCTGTATAAAGCACTTCCGAGCCTGTTTTTCGGCAACATTCCTTTTACGGCTTTTTCAACAAGAGCGATGGGTTTTTTTGCAATTAGCTGAGCCGGTGTTGTTATTCTTTGTCCGCCGGGATATCCTGTATGGCTGAAATATTGTTTATCTGTCCACTTTTTACCGGTAAGCTGAATTTTCTCGGCATTAATTACAATTACGTTATCTCCGCAATCAACGTGAGGTGTAAAGTTTGTTTTATACTTACCTCTTAAAAGTTTGGCAACTACGGAAGACAGTCGTCCCAGTGTTTCTCCCTCTGCATCAACCAGTAACCATTCTTTATTAACGGTTTCTTTATTGGCTGAGATTGTTTTATAACTTAAAGTATCCACTTTTTTCTTATTTTGATTTATATCTTAATCTTTCAAAAAATTTCGGACTGCAAAAATATAACTATTTTATTAATCGGCAATAGTTATTAACAATTATTTGTTTATAAAATTACTATATTCAAACAAGTTGCTATTTGTCAGAGGGTTATGTTTTTTAAAATGATTTGTTTTCCGTACTTTCGCGCAACTCTTTTTTTAATTTAGAAATCAGTTGTTCAATACTAAGTATTTCGTTAATAAACTGAACAGATTTACCGGCAATCCAAAGATTTTTATAGTTTCCGGGTTTAACAGATTTTTCAAGTTTTTTCATACCTTTAACCTGAACTAACATTTTAAAATATTTTTTTGTTTTAGGGTTAGTTGAGAGTTTTCGTTCAATCCAATTTTGTTTATATCCTATTTTTTTGGCATACTCGGTGTTTATAATTGTGCTCGGGGTTCCGGAAATACGTTCTGTCATTACAATATCTTTTGCTTCTGCATTTATTATTGCTTTTTTATAATCGTTTGAAACGGGAGCCTCGTTTGTTGCAATAAAACTTGTACCTATTGATGCTCCGTCGGCTCCGAGAACCAAAACGGAATGTAATGCTTTACCTGTTGCAATGCCTCCTGCTGCTATGACAGGTATGTTTTTGAATTTTTCTTTGAGAGCCGGGATAAGTATTTGCAGCGGGTCGGAACCGGCATGTCCGCCGGCTCCCTGCCCGACGGCTATGATACCGTCAGCCCCGAGAGCTGCAACTTTTTCGGCATATTTTAAATTTGTAACATCGCAAAAAACTTTTGCTCCGTATTTATGAACCTTTTCAATAAGTTCTTTAGGGTTTCCGAGAGATGTTATATAAAACGGCACTTTATTTTCGACACATATATCAAGGTGCTTTTTAAAGTAGGGATTTGATTTTTGAACAATAATATTTACTCCGTAGGTTCCCGGGTTTTCAGTTTCCTTAATAAATTTATTCAGGTTTTGTAATACAGCATTCAGTTTGTCAGTTT
>JALSMF010000474.1 GCA_026987795.1 Bacteroidales bacterium | reverse complement strand
TTATTAAATTTTTTTGTAAGAATGTCAAAAATCAAATCTTTTGTGAAACGTTCGGTTTCGAAATGTCCGGCATCTGCTATAAGTATCTTATTATCAGCGTCAAAAAAATCATGGTATTTAAAATCAGAGCTGATAAAAATATCTGCATTTTGATTTATTGCGTGTTTAAGCAGAAAGCTTCCGCTGCCGCCGCATAATGCAACTTTTTGTATGGGTTTTCCGAGTAGTTTTGTATGGCGTATTGCCCCCGGTTTAAGTATACTTTTTATTTTTATCAGAAAATCTTTTTCCGAAATTTTTTCTTTTGTTTCACCTGTCATACCGGCTCCTGTTTTTTCATAATTATTTTTCAGGTTGTAAATATCAAAGGCAACTTCTTCGTAGGGGTGTGCTTCTGTTAAAGCGTTAATTATTTTATTTTTAAGATAAAACGGAAAAATTGTTTCAAATCTTATTTCTTTTTCGTGATGCTCTTTGTTTTTCTCGCCTATGAACGGTGTTGTATTTTTTCCGGCTCTGAAAGTTCCCGTTCCTTCAATGTTAAAACTGCAATTGTCATAATTTCCTATATGTCCTGCTCCTGCAGCAAAGACAGCGGCTCTGACTTTGTTTGCATAATTAACGGGGATAAATGTTACGAGTTTTTGCAATTGATTTTCACCGGGTAAAAGCGGTTTGCAGTTAACAAGTCCGAGTTTTTTACACAGAATATAATTAACACCGTTAATTATGTTATCAAGGTTTGTGTGTATTGCATATATTGCAATGTCGTTTTTTAAGGCTTTTATGACTGTGCGTTCAATATAATTGTTGCCGTTAATTTTTTTCAGCCCTTTAAATATAACAGGATGGTGAGAAATAATCAGATTTGCCTTTTTCGTGATTGCTTCTTCTACAACTTCGGGAGTTGTATCTAATGTTATTAAAACAGAACTTATTTCTGTGTTTTTGTCTCCGATTATTAAGCCTGAGTTATCATAATTTTCCTGAAGAGGCAGGGGAGCAACGGATTCAAGATAGTTTGTGATGTCTTTTATCTTCATAAGTATTCCCTTTTTAGGCAAAAATACTAATTATAATGAATTTAAACGGGTATAAAAATTAAAAATCCGCTTGAATTTAGTTTAATCAAGCGGATTTTGCAAGTCTTCAACCTGCTATTTTACCAATAATTTTTCTCCTGTATCTTTTACAATTCTTCTGTAAAAATCTTCACTGTAACCGGGTTGAGATAAGTGCGGATTAAGATGCCCCGGATTCGGAGTTTTAATATTTCCGTCCATATACTTCATAAAAAGGTACTGATAGAACTTTTTCCATTCTTTAACAAGGTTGTCGGCATTATTAACGGAAAAGTCAGTAATAAAATCAACAGCGGCTTTTTTATCGGTTTCATACAGAATTTTTGCACCGGCATCAATTGCTTTAACTTTGTTTTGAAAGTTTTTTTCCAGTTCGTGTTGTTTTTTATAAATTTCAGGATGAATTCTGTTATATGCAAGGTATGCAAAATTTGTTACTTGGTTAAATGTCCAAAATGCCGAGTTATCAGACCACTCCATCATTGCTCCGTTTCCCGGGGCGTAAGTTTCCGGGATTCTTTGCGATGCACTGTAAATAGGAGTATATACGGCACTTGCAGGGTCGTCAACTCCGAACCATATGATTCCTCCTGTTTCGTCGGGCAGCCAGCTTCTTGATTGAGCTACAAATGTGAATCCTGTTTGTTGCGTTGCGGTTGCTCTTTCGTTACAAAATACCAAAGTGTCTTTTTTATATTTTTTAAACAATTTGTTTAGTTCTTTACTTCCGTCACTTGTTATTTCCCAAGTAAGAGGACGCCATCTGTAAGGCAGTTCGAACGGACCTGCACCTGCGTCTTTTCTCATATCCAGCGGAGTATTTTCGAGATGGTCGCGTAAGAAATCAAACATATTTTGGAGTGTTATTTTTTTATCGGGTTTAATCCACAGAGGCATTCTGTTTGTAGCATATCCGTTAGGATTTTTTCTGCCGTCTGCAAATGATTTTGCATATTCTACATCACCTTTTGCATAATCAAAATACTTGTCCATATCTTTTTTAACATCTTTAAACATAGACCAAACACGTATTTCGCAAAAACGAGCGGCTCCGAAATCAACCGGAGCATATGTATCGGAGAAACTGAAATCTTTGTCATCGCCTACATACCATCCTTTTTTTCGGGCAAAGGAAATGACATCATTGCTGTTAAATGTATCAGCATTCGGGTCTGTCCACTTATTTTGTTTTTGATAATCGAATGTTGTAATACGTGCTTGGTTTGCATGTCCGCTTATGTATCCGTCGGGAATTCTGCGAGCTACCCAAACAGCACCTTTTTCTCCTTGTCCTTTTCCTATCATTTCAAAAATCCATACTTCATTTTTGTCGGCAACAGAAAAAGATTCTCCGCTGCTGTAGTATCCGTATTTTTCAACCAGGTCGGTCATAACCTTTATTGCTTCTCTTGCTGTTTTGGAACGTTGTAAAGCTACATAAATAAGGCTTCCGTAATCCATTATTGCACCGTCTTGGTGATATAATTCGTGTCTTCCTCCGTAAGTTGTTTCTCCTATTGCTACCTGAAATTCGTTCATATTCCCGACAACATTATATGTATGAGCAACTTGCGGTATTTTTCCGAGATATTTTCCTGTATCCCATTCATAAATATCAAGCATACTTCCCGCGGGCCAGTCGGTTGCAGGCCAGAAGTAAAGCTCGCCGTAAAGGACGTGAGAGTCGGCATTGTAACTAATCATAACAGAACCGTCGGCAGAGGCTCCTTTAGTAATTAGAAAGTTTGTGCAGGCATTTGATTCAAAAGAAAAAAATGTTATTGCACCTATAAGTGCCGCAGCAAATAATTTTTTCATAATTGTATATTTTTCAAATTTTAAATTAAAACTAAAAACGTAACAAAAATATAAGAATTAATATAAAATTCACTATTTTTGTTTAAATTTAAAAGGATAATTATGACAAGCAATAAAGAAGATGTAATTCTTGAAACAATAAAAAATAAATCGATACTTAAACAAAAAGTTTTTACGAATACTTACAGGGTTTTCGGTGATTTGAAAATTTTATTAGCCGAAATTGAAAAGAAATATAATGCAAAACTCAAAGGGGCGGTTCAGGAAGCACCTTTCAGGTATAAGAATATAAGTAATTTTCAGTGTGAACTTAAAATTGCGGGAGATATTTTGGTTTTTCAGATGCATTCTAATGTTTTTGAGTTTGACAGAGATCACGGAGTTTGGAAAATATCTTATGTTCAAAATAATGATATGGTAACTTATTCCGGAATAATTAATATCTATAATTTTTTGGCTGATTCTTTTAAATATAACAGAGTAAATGATTTGGGATATTTAGTAGGCAGAATTTTTATAAATAAGGATATGCATTATTTTGTTGAAGGGAAACGCCAAATGGGATATTTGTATAACGATTTCGGTAACAGCATAATAAATAAAGATAAGTTGAAAGAAATTGTTGATACGGCTATTGCTTATTCCCTGGATTTTGATTTATTGGTTCCTCCGTATGAAAATATGAAAGTAATTACCGTAGAGCAAATTCAGGAAAAGAGAAACAGAAATCCGATACAAACGGGAAAAAGGTTGGGTTTTGGTTTTCGTTCTGACGATGTAAGAGGAGAGACACCGGTTTATACGGGCGGGTAAGCGTATTTTAGTTATTATTGTGCTTTTATCAGCCTGCCGGATGATATCGTATCATTAACAGTGATTTTAGGAGGGCTTCCGTAATAATATACATTCCCGCTGCTTTTTATTACACAACTGAGATATTCGTTTACGTTAGCGTAAATATCTCCTTTTGATGTATTTTCAATATAAGCACTGTCTGTTGTTAATTTTGAGGCATCAACGGCAAAAAGGCTTGTATTCCATAATTTTAAAATATTTGTTTTGCCTTGAAGATACATTTTTCCGCCGTTAAGATGTGTATTCCAAAAATAGAAAACTCTGCAGTTTATTTTTAAATCGGCTTCAAAAAATTTAGTATTAACAATAATGCCTGTTTCGTTGTTATTTATCAGAGTGTTTTCCGAAATTATTTTTGATGCGGCATTTACTCTTATAAGACTTATGCTTTTTAAGTGAATTTTTACATTTATTTTGCTTTTTTCGGGTTTGGTAAATTTACAGTTATAGTCATTACCTAAAGTTAAAGAATTTTCATAAATATTAAAGATTGTTGCATCGGCATATTTTTCATATGCTGATATAATCAGCTTATTAACGGTATCTTGTATTAAGCTCACATTAAAATTATCGTTTATAACAAGAGTATCAAAACTGTTTATATTGTATTCGTATGAAACCTTTTCGCCTGTATCACTTATACAGTCTGCCGTTTTACGGCAAGCCGAAATAATTAAGAATAAAGAAAATACGATAATAAGTATGTTTTTCATTTTTTTATTTTGAAAAATAATAGCCTAAGCCTAATTCGGCAACATCCAATACCCACAGATTAGTTTTCATTGCAAGATTTGCGAATAAATTTTTTGATATTTTATATCTTACAATACCTCTGTTATACATTATTTGGTTATTTAGTTTATCGGTAAGTAATATATAAAAACCTTCCTGAATTATCAGAGAAAGTTTGCCGATAATTAGTTCTTGCGAAAGGTGTATGCCCGATTTCAGTTTGTAAATTTCCTGAATTTCAGGAATCCCTGCTTTTCTCATCTCATCGGGTATTGAAGTATCATAAAATAAATCGAGCCCGGCTCCCAAGGCTCCTTTATATCCGAGTATTCTTTTGTATTCGGCAGATAATGATCCTGCAAAATACAGTCGGTCGGCAAATCTGCGTGTATGTTTTCCGCTGCCTGCAATTATAAAGGCAAATTCGTTTTTTTGTATAAAATCAGGTATTTTATCCGTTATTTTTTTTGTTTTTTTTGTCAGATAATAATCAATGCCGGAATAAAATGTCCAAAAATTTAGACCTAAATTGGGTTCGGCAAAGTTTGCATTTGAGAAATGTCCGAATGATGTCCCTGCCGAAAGGGAAATTTTGTCATTGATACGATAATATAAATCTATGTTTTCGGAGAACCAAACATTAAAATTTGAGCCTATTGCAATGTTGTGAAAATTGTTTTTTATATCAAATTTTTCGCTTACATAAGCAATTCCGACTTCTGTTTTTGAGTAAACAGACAGATTATTTTTTCTGTAGAGCGGTAATGAAATGAACGGAGATACAGATGCAACTCTTCCAAAAACCCTGTCGTTGCCTAAGCTGCCGTAATATGCCGAAATTCCTGTTGTCGGATATTTATATACCATTTCCCATATTTTTTCTCCGGTTAAATCTTTTTGCAAACTTATTTTTAAACCTTTTATTGCATCATTTGTGAAATAGTTAAAGAGGTTATATTCGGGTAATAACCAACCGTAATGAAAATCAGCTTTTATATGCAGGTTATCCGTAATTTTTGTCTGAGATTTTACTTGGGTGTTCAAAATAACTGCAAGTAACAATATCACTGACTTCTTTATAATTTTCATTTGCTTTTATTCCAATCCAACAATCTTTGTTCTCCTTCAAGCATTTTTATATCT
>JALSMF010000473.1 GCA_026987795.1 Bacteroidales bacterium | reverse complement strand
GGGATTTCCGAAAAGACGGAAGTTTCTTTAAAAACGGAGAACTTAAAGGTACCTGGGATTTTTATAATGACAAAGAAGCTGTTATCATTACAAAAAGCGACGGCGACAGTGACATTTTTAAAATCTTAAAACTAAAAGAAAAAGAAATGTGGCTTGAAATAACCGGAGAAGAAGAATTATTTTTTGCCCCTTTCTAAAACTTTCTTTATTAACCAAGACTGTGACTTTCTGTGAAAGTTTGAAGCCGGCTGATTTCAAGAGCCGGCTTCTTTTTATCCTGTTTTGACCTCAGAGCACATAAATTAAAGTTTAAATATCTGCAAAATAATCAAACTCTTCTATTTTAGTTTTCACTTTCTCCATAAGCCATGCAGGTGTGGATGTAGCACCGCAAATACCTACAGAATCCGAAAAATTAAACCATTCTTTATTTATCTCATTTACTTCACTTACAAAATAAGACCTGTCATTTTCTTTTTTACAAACTTCGTATAAAACTTTTCCGTTAGAACTTTTTTTGCCGCTTACAAAGATTATGATATCATGCTTTTTTGCAAAATCTTTAAGAAATACATCTCTGTTAGAAACAGCTCTGCATGTAGAGTCATTAACAATAAAATTTATTTCGTCGGTTCCGGTTTTTTCTCTCATTCGTTCTTTTATTTTTTCAATTATTAAATGATAGCTTGAACGACTTTTAGTAGTTTGCGAAAAAATATTTACAGGCTTTGAGAAATCAATTTTAACCAAATCCTCTTCTCCGGAAATCACGATACCTTTATTGTCTGTATGCCCCAGTAATCCTTCAACTTCAGCATGCCCCTCTTTTCCGAAAATAATAATCTGCCCGTTAACGGCTTTGAAATTTTTATATGCTTTGTCTATTTTTTTTTGAAGGTTAAGCACAATCGGGCATGAAGCGTCTATAAGATCTATATTATTTTCTTTTGCAATTTTATATGTTTCCGGCGGCTCTCCGTGCGCACGCAACAGCACCTTTGTATCTTTCAGTTTTTTGAACTCTTCCCGGTTTATTGTTATAAGTCCTCTTTTTTCAAGACGTTTTACCTCTGCATCATTATGAACAATATCACCCAAACAATATAAAGTTTTATTTTTTTCAAGCTCGGTTTCGGCAGCCTCAATAGCTTTTACTACCCCGAAACAAAATCCTGAATTTTTATCGATTTCAATATTCATATCTTATTTTTTCTCATTTAATTTTTCTTCTGCAAGTTTAATTGCAATATTTGCCTGTTCCTGCATCGTAAGATTTGTGTTATCAATCAGCACGGCATCTTCTGCTTGTATTAAAGGATTTGTTTTTCTGTTTGAATCAATATAATCTCTTTCCTTAATATTTTTTATTATTTCATTTAAGCTGACATTTTCTCCCTTTGCTTTCAATTCATCATATCTTCTTTTTGCTCTTACTTCGGCATCTGCCGTAAGAAAAATCTTTAAATCTGCATTCGGAAAAACATTTGTTCCTATATCTCTTCCGTCCATAACCAAGCCGCCTTCTTTGCCCATATCACGCTGTTGTGCAACTAAATATTCGCGAACAAACGGAATAACGGCAACAGGACTTACCAAATCTGAAACCTCTATACCTCTTATTTTCTTTTCAACATTTTTTCCGTTAAGATATGTTTCTGATTTTTTGAGTTTAGGATTGTATCTGAAATCTATATTAATTTTCCCTGCGTTCAGGTCATACCTCAAAGCATTTTCATTTATTTTTTTGCCGTCATACAAATTATTTTCAAGAACATACAAAGTTATTGCCCTATACATTGCCCCGGTATCTATATATTTGTAATTAAAATGCTTTGCTATATCTTTTGCCAATGTGCTTTTTCCGCAAGACGAATGCCCGTCAACGGCTATAGTCAGTTTTTTCATATATTTCTTATTTGCTTATTAATTAAAATATTGAAATTTATGCAGTTTTTCCAATCTCGTTTAAAATATTATATACGGCAAATATAACAAAAGTCATTATTATTTATACTAAAAAAACAACCGACCCGACACGGATAAATGCCAATTTTTTTGGCATTTGGGAAATTTTTCATATATTTGTCCTGATTACTCACTAAATAAATATTAAAAAATGGGATTTTTCAACAGACTTTTTAAAATCGGACAAGCCGAAGCAAATGCTTTGGCGGATAAACTCGAAGACCCGATAAAAATGACAGAACAAGGCATTCGAGACATGAAAGAAAAACTCAGCGAAAGCATTAAGGCTTTGGCAGAAGTTAAAGCATTGGCAATAAGAGCAAAAAATGATGCAAACAAGTATCGTAATAAAATGAACGAATACGAAAATAAAGCTATCGCTTTACTGAAGCGTGCAGAAAAAGGTGCAATTGACCCTGCCGAAGCAGACAGACTGGCATCTGCAGCTCTCAGAGAAAAAGAACAAGCAGCCCAAAGGTTAAAAACAGCCTTGCAAACTCAAAAGACATACGATATACAGGTTGCAAAGCTTGACAGTGTTATTGACAGGTTAAGAGCAAATATTTCTAAATGGGAGAATGAAGCTAAAACTCTTAAAGCCAGGGCAAAAGTAAGCAAAGCTGCCAAAACCGTTAATAAACAACTTGCAGATATTGACGCTGACAGCACAGTGGCAATGCTTGAAAGAATGAAAGATAAAGTAGAACAAGATGAAGCACTGGCAGAATCGTATGCTGACATTGCTTTTGAAAATCAAAGTGTTGATGAAGAGATAGACAGCGTTCTGGAAGAAACAGCCGGAAGTGAATCTGAGGCTTTAGCAGCGTTGAAAGCAAAACTTTCAGGAGAGACTAAAAGTATTGAGTAAAATTAAATATTTATAACTTTTAAATCCGGTAATTAATTTTTACCGGATTTTTTAACGTCCCTTGTATAATAAAAAAGCGACTTCGATTACTCGAAGTCGCTTTTTTATTACCTGAACAGACGCTTAATTAAATTCGTCTTTAGTTGTCTTATCCGCGATATAGGTTATTTTTAAAGCTTTAGCTTTTCTGAGCTCTTGCTTTACATCAGTTACGATACCCATTTTTGCATTTTTATCAATTTTAAGAGCAGTCGTCATTTTACTTCTGTTTTCCGCATCCATATCACTCCTCACGGCATCAACCCAAGGACCGATGTCTCTGACTTTTGCAAAAGCATCATTTAACTGAATAATCGGTTCTTTCCCGAATTTACTCTGATATTTAGTAATCGGAACTCCGATATTAATATACTTAACCAGAGCTTTATTTTCTATTTTCTTTACCTCCGTAGCTTTAGGCTTTGATATTTGAACTTTTAAATCAACTTCTTTCATAGTTGTTACCGTCATAAAGAAGAACAGTAACATAAAAACGATATCAGGTAAAGATGCCGTGGAAATTGCAGGCGTTCCGCCTTTTCCTTTTCTTGCAAATTTGGCCATTTACTTTAATTTTTTAGATTCTGAATAATTATTTTCCTGCTCCCGCTGCAATTCTTCTTGGCTCTGCTTCAGAAATATTCAGCGGATATATTTCACTTATTGCTTTTTGTTTTTCTTTTTCCAGTTCGTCAAAAGGCTTTCCGAATTTTTGCATAGCTTTTTCATCTCTCAATTCATTAACTGCACGAACAAGTTCGTTATTTACCTGCAAATATTTCTCATAATTTGTGTTTCTGTCAGTTTGTAACGAAACAACACCTTTTGACACAGGATATTTACCGAAAAAAGGTATTTCTTTTATTTTTTTCTCAGGTAAATTCTCATCATTATTAGGATTCGTGAAGAAAATTTTTGTTTTTTCACAAATATCTTTCAACTGAATGGGTCTTCCTTTAATAGCTATATTATTATCTTTGTTGATAAGAACAACCATAACGTTTCTTTCTTTTACGTCAATATCCTTTTGTTCTTTTTTTTCAGGCGGCGGCGGTAATTTTCGCTGCATACCGGTGTTTGTGCTCATAGTTGTCGTTACCAAAAAGAAAATAAGCAATAAGAAAGCTATATCAGCCATTGAACCTGCATTTATTTCTTGTAAGGGTCTTCTTGCCATTGGTATATAATTTTAAAACAAGAATATGCAAGAATTTCATCTTACATACTCTCGTATATTAATTTTACTTAAATAGTTTTGCTATTTCTACATATAATATAGAAACTACTGCAAGACCGAAAAATATGTATGCTGTTATAAGACCTGCTCCCGACCATTTTAAAATACCGGGCACATTATCAGTTCCCTCATATGTAGGCATATAAAGAACTTCGTCTGAAGCATTTGAATAGGCAAAGAAAAAAACGATACCTAAAACCAGTATGGGTATTAACGAAAGTAAAGCCTTTTTCGGTCTTGAAATCAAATTCATTATGAAATTAAATAATGAAAAGAAAACAACAGCCGCAACGGCAAAAATCAATAATACCTTTGTATAGGTTAAAGAGTTTGTAATCCAAGTCGTATCTTCCTCAGTTGTGTTGACAAACAACATAATAGCATAGAAGAGAGATAACGCGATTAAAACCCATAGCAATATTTTAGTTATTTTGGCTATATTATCAGTCATAGCTGCGTAATTTTAAAATTAAAATAATGTTTATTTGTTTTGATATTTTACCAAAATATCAATAAGAGAGATAGATGCATCTTCCATATTGCTTACTAATGCGTCAATTTTTGAAGCAATGTAATTGTAGAAAATTTGAAGTATCATAGCAACTATCAAACCCGAAACGGTTGTAATCAATGCTATCTTAATACCGCCTGCAACTAATCCTGCATTTACGTCGCCTGCTGCCTGAATTTTATCAAAAGCGTCAATCATACCGATTACCGTTCCCATAAATCCTAACATAGGAGCAAGAGAGATGAATAGTGAAATCCAGGTTAAACCTCTTTCGAGCAAGCCCATTTGAACACTTCCGTATGATTCAACAGATTTTTCGACTACGTCAATACCCTGATCTGCTCGGCTGAGACCTTGGTAAAAAATGCTTGCCACAGGACCTCTTGTATTTCTGCAAACTTCTTTTGCTGCCTCAATGCCGCCTGTTTCAAGAGCTTCTTCAACTTTATTTAAAAGTTTTTCGGTATTTGTAGTTGCCAAATTCAGGTAGATAATCCTTTCTATTGAAAGAGCCAAACCAAGTATAAGAGCTATTAAAACGAAACTCATAAAGAAAGGTCCGCCTTCAATAAATTTCTCTTTAATTTTTTTATGAAATTCTCCTTCATTTTGTGTGTTCTCACTTGTTGCAACTGTATCGTCAGCGGTATTATCCGTAACGGTTGCATCATCGGTTTGAACAACAGCGGCTGAATCTCCTTCCGCTTTTTGTGCATAAGTTTGTTGATGAACGCCAAACATAAACATTCCCAAAATTGCTGCCAATGCAAATAACTTTTTCATGTCTCTTAAATTTATTTTTTTAATTAGTTAAAAATTATACCGTTTGCAAGCGGAGAGAGAGGGATTCGAACCCTCGATACACGTTCATTGTGTATACACGCTTTCCAGGCGTGCTCCTTAAGCCGCTCGGACACCTCTCCTTGGAGTTAGCCGGAAACGGTTTTTTCAGTTGCCGAAGTTAAACATTTTTTTTATTACCCAAAAAAATATTTGAGCTGCGGGATTGTTAAACAACACCTGCAATTGCCGGCAAACAGGTAATGATTAAGGCATATCTTATTTGGACAGTTC
>JALSMF010000472.1 GCA_026987795.1 Bacteroidales bacterium | reverse complement strand
TAGAATATACCGGAGCTATAAGGTCAAAAATAAATTTTGCTCTTTTATCCGGGTCTTTTGAAAAATAGTTTTTTACAGACATAGAATTATTTTATTTACCTCCGAACTGCATCAGATATGCTTTTATGAACGGATTTAAATCTCCGTCCATAACACCTTGAACATCTGATGTCTCATATCCTGTCCGGTTATCTTTTACTAACTTATAAGGGTGCATAACATAATTTCTGATTTGCGACCCCCATTCTATCTTTTTTTTGTTACCCTCTATTTCGGCTTGTTTTTCTTGTCTTTTACGAATCTCAATTTCATAAAGATGTGATTTTAAGATACGAAGAGCATTTTCTTTATTTGTAAGTTGAGAACGTGTTTCGGTATTTTCAACTGATATTCCTGTCGGTTTGTGTCTTACTCTTACGCCTGTTTCCAGTTTGTTTACTCCTTGTCCGCCTGCACCTCCCGAACGAAATGTTTCCCAAACTATGTCTGCGGGGTTAATTTTTATTTCGATAGAGTCGTCAACGGCAGGGGAAACAAAGACCGAAGCAAAAGATGTATGTCTTCTGTTGCTTGAATCAAAAGGAGACAACCTTACAAGCCTGTGAACACCGTTTTCACTTTTTAAATATCCGTATGCGTAATCACCCTCAAATTCAAGTGTTACACTTTTGATACCTGCTTCATCTCCGGCTTGATAATAAAGCTGCTTTACTTTGTAATTATTGCGTTCACCCCAACGAATATACATACGCATAAGCATTTCTGCCCAATCGGTGCTTTCGGTTCCGCCTGCTCCGGGATTTATTTTTAATATTGCACTTAAAGCATCTTCTTCATTTCTCAGCATATTCCTGAATTCAAGTTCTTCAATTAAATTCAGAGTTTTATTATATGCTTCCTCAAGTTCTTTTTCATCGGCTTCTTCAGCTTCGTAAAACTCATAAATAATTTCTAAATCATCGCAAGCCGAAACGATATTTTCAAAATCGGTTATCCAAGATTTTATACGAGATATTTCTTTAAGTTTTTTTTCTGCTTTTTTAGAGTCAGCCCAAAAATCAGTTTCTTGTGTTGTTTTTTCTTCTTCAAGCAACATTTTTTTCTTTGAGTCAATGTCAAAGATACCCCCTCAACGCATCTTTGCGTTTAATCAATTCTTCAATATTTTCTTTGTTTATCATCTGATAAATTAATTACTTTTGTCAATTAAGACAGCAAATATATAAATTGAATTTTTAAAATCAATTCTTAAATATTATATTTAGGGCAAAATTTTTGTGCAGGCATATACATAAAAAGAACTTTTGAAAATACATAAATGATAAACAGTTCCGAATATATTATCCTTACAGTTTCTGACAATAAAGATATTTTAGAGGTTGTAAAGAAAAGTTTTAAAGACGAAGTGCAGGCATACTCTGTAATTACTTCGGGAATAACAGGTGAAGTTTTTGACTTAATAGAGGAACAAAAGCCGGATATTATTTTGCTTGATATTGATTACGGCGAAGATACCAAAGGGCTTGACTTGTTGATGGATTTAAGGGAGTTTGAAATGACTATGCAAATTCCCGTGTTGGTTATGTCAAGCAGCAACAGAGATATAGAACGTGCCGTAATGTTCGGAGCCGGCGATTTCCTGAAAATACCTTTTGACAGGTTAGAACTTACTGTAAGAGTAAAGTCTTTACTTTCGTTGTTTAAACTTATAGAAGGAATTACGGGACAAACTGAAATATTGGAAAAAAAATCTTCGGAACTGGAAATGAAAAATGCTCAGTTGGAGGCAGAAAAAAACAAGACCGATGAGTTACTCCAAAATATTTTACCTTATGAAATTGCCGAGCAACTAAAAAATAAAGGAGAGGTAAAGGCTAAAAAATACAGAATGGTAACAATTATGTTTACCGACTTTAAAGATTTTACAAAGATATCAGCAGAACTTGAGCCGGAAGAAATAATTAAAGAACTTGGTGTTTATTTTAAGAAATTCGATGAAATAACTGAAAACCATTTTATCGAAAAAATAAAAACCATAGGAGATGCATATATGTGTGTGGGCGGGCTTCCGTTAAGAAATAAAAGTAACCCTATCGATATAGTTCTTGCAGCAATGGAAATTCAGCAGTTTATGAAAGAGTATAATTCCTTAAGAAAGGCAAAAGGACATACGGTTTGGGAACTCAGAATAGGAATTCATACAGGGAAAGTTATAGCAGGGGTTATAGGGAGCAAAAAATTTGCTTATGACATATGGGGAGATGCCGTAAATACTGCCAGCAGGATGGAAACAGCAAGTGAACCCGGTAAAATTAATATTTCAGGAGAAACCTATAAGTATATAAAAGACTATTTCATTTGTACATATCGCGGAAAAATATCGGTTAAGAATAAAGGCGAGATTGATATGTATTTTGTAGAAGGTCTTAAAAAACAATATCGTGAAGGAGATGACCCGATTATACCGAACGAAAAATTCCAAGAAAAACTTTCAGAGTTCTAAAATATAAAAAATTGAAAAAAATAAAAACTGCTCTTACAGTATTTTTTATTATTACTTTTTTACTGACATTTGTAAGTGACAATTTTTCTCAAGAGGTTGTTAGAAAGAGCGATAATGAAATAAAACCCGGTGTATTTCAATATGAAGAATACCTTCCGTTACTTGAAAATAAGAAAGTTGCTTTAGTCGCAAACCAAACTTCCGTTATTGATTCCGTGCATTTACTTGATTTTTTGTTATCAAAAGATGTTAACGTGGTAAAAGTTTTTGCTTTGGAACACGGGTTCAGAGGTAATATTGACAGAGGTCAGCATTTTTCAACAGAAATTGATAAGAAAACAGGGACTCCGATAGTTGCAATGTACGGAAAAAACAGAAAGCCAAAAGCTGAGCAACTTTCTGATATAGATGTTATTCTATTTGACATTCAGGATGTAGGCGTGAGGTTTTATACTTATATAAGCAGTATGCATTTGCTTATGGAGGCTTGTGCCGAAAATAATAAGAAACTCATTATTCTTGACAGACCGAATCCGCTCGGATTTTATGTCGACGGTCCTGTGTTGAAACCTGATTTTAAATCTTTTGTAGGAATGCATCCGGTTCCGATTGTTCACGGGCTTACAATCGGAGAACTTGCTCTTATGATAAACGGTGAAAAATGGTTAAAAAACGGTATTCAATGTGATTTAAAAATAATAAAAGCAAAAAACTATAAACATTCCTATAAATGGCATCTTAAAATAAAGCCGTCTCCTAACTTACCTAACGATAAAGCAATTCTCCTGTATCCTTCATTGTGTTTTTTTGAAGCAACCGAAATAAGCATAGGCAGAGGAACTCTTTTTCCGTTTCAGGTAATAGGCTATCCTGATTCTTCTTTCGGAAAGTTCTGTTTTATACCCGAAGATATTCCCGGAATGCAGATAAATCCTGTGCAAGAAGGAAAAAAATGTTACGGAACAGATTTAAGGAACACTGAAGATACCCTATTCACCGTTAAATATTTGATAGAATTTTATAATAAGTTTCCCGATAAATCAAAGTTTATTACTCGCAAGAGATGGTTTAATCTGCTTGCGGGTAATTCTGAACTTTATAATCAAATAATGTCCGGATTATCAGAAAAAGAAATACGAAAAACTTGGCAAAAAGATTTAACTAAGTATAAAAAAATAAGAAAAAAGTACTTGTTATATACTGATTTTGAGTGATTTTATGCAATATGGCATTTCATTAAGAATAAAAAAGAAAACCCGCAATTTTAAAACTGCGGGTTAATTTTATGAAAATCAGGTTATTCTTTTTTTAAAAACGGATAACGATAATCAACCGGAGTAACCAATGTTTCTTTAATTGTTCTCGGATTAGTCCAACGTATTAAGTTCAGGTAACTTCCTGCTTTGTCGTTAGTTCCGGATGCTCTTGCTCCTCCGAAAGGCTGTTGATCGACAACCGCTCCCGTAGGTTTATCGTTAAGATAAAAGTTGCCGGCAGAATTACGCAATGCCTCATATCCTTGTAATAATGCTTCTCTGTCTTGAGCAAAAACAGCACCCGTAAGAGCATAGGGTGAGGTTTCGTCGCATAATTTTAATGTTTCTTTATATTTGTCATCATCGTAAACGTAAATTGTGATAACCGGACCGAAAATTTCCTCTACCATAGTTATAAAATGCGGGTCTTTGGTAAGGATAACCGTAGGCTCAATAAAATATCCTTTTGATTTATCGCTTCCTCCGCCCGAAATTATTTCAGCTTTATCCGATTTTTTTGCTTCATCAATAAAGCTTACAATACTGTCGAAAGCATTTTCATCAATGACAGCATTCATAAAGTGGCTGAAATCGTCAGTGCTTCCTACGGTAAAGCTCTCAATATCAGCTTTCAGGAAATTTTTAATATCCTCCCAAAGAGAGGTCGGAATGTAAGCACGTGAAGCGGCAGAGCATTTTTGTCCCTGATACTCAAATGCCCCTCTTGTAATTGCCGTTGCAACTTGCTTTGCATCAGCTGTTTTGTGTGCAAAAATAAAATCTTTTCCTCCTGTTTCGCCAACTATTCGCGGATACGCTTTGTAGGTATTTATATTATTTCCGATGGTTTTCCAAAAATGCTTAAAAGTAGCCGTAGAACCTGTAAAATGAACACCTCCGAAATCCGGATGAGAGAAGATTTCTTTTCCTATAACAGAGCCTTGCCCGGGAATGAAATTTATAACTCCGGCAGGTAACCCGGCTTCTTCATATATTTTCATAAGGAAATAATTTGAAAATACAGAGGTTGTGGCAGGTTTCCAGACTACTGTATTACCCATAAGAGCAGGAGCCATACTTAAATTGGAAGCAATTGATGTAAAATTGAAAGGAGAAAGAGCAAATATAAAGCCTTCCAAAGGTCTGTATTCCAGCCTGTTTATGGTTCCGGGAGCATTGTTAGGCTGGTCAGCATAAATTTGACAAGCGTAATAAACGTTAAACCTCAGAAAATCAATAGTTTCACAAGCTGCATCAATTTCTGCCTGAAAAGGGTTTTTGCTTTGTCCGAGCATAGTTGCGGCATTAATCAACGAACGATATTTCGTAGCTAAAAGTTCGGCAATCTTCATATTTATTGAAGCTCTTTCTATCCAAGGCATTTCTGACCATTTTTTGCGAGCTTCGAGGGCTGAATTTATAGCCGCTTTTACTTCTTCAGGACCGGCTTTGTGGTAAGTTGCCAAAACATGTTTGTGGTTATGCGGCATTACAACTTTTCCCGTATTTCCGGTGCGAACTTCTTTTCCTCCTATTATAAGCGGAATATCAATTGTTTGAGATTTAAGTTCTTCGAGTTTTTCTTTAAGTTCTTTTCTTTCTGTTGAACCGGGAGCATAAGATTTAACAGGCTCATTTTCAGGTCTTGGGAATTTATAGATTGCATTAATCATAAGTCATTAAATTTAAAGGTTATTAATTTTTTTCGCAAATGTATAAAAAAGAAGTTAATAAAAACATCGTATTTTTATGATTTATGTCATTTGTGTGTAAGTGTCTGAAAATAAAAAAATAACCTTGCATATACATAAAATGCAAGGTTGTTAACAGTAATAAATGAATATTTACTTATTACTTATTACGGAAACGGGAACAGTTCCTGTGTCATACAGCGGGAGCATAAAATCAGCAACGGCTCCGTCAACTTCTACGGCATGAAAAGTTCCTTCTATTGTATAAGAGGCTGTTC
>JALSMF010000471.1 GCA_026987795.1 Bacteroidales bacterium | reverse complement strand
GAAAGCGGAATATTCAGGATAAATTCTCCGTTTTGGTTAGCAGCGGTTCCTTTTGTTGTGTTTAATATTCCGACAGAGGCAAAGGGAACGGCTGCCCTTGTTTCTGCATTAATTATCTTCCCTTTATAGGTTATACGGTTATTTTGTTCCGGGTTTTCGGAAAAGTTATGCTTTGTAATAACTATATGGTTGCCCAGCAGTTTGTAATCAACATTGTTTCGGAATACGGAGTCTAAAATGTTTTTAAGAGAAATATTGCGTTCTGTTATACTTATTTTTTTGTTTTCGGGCAAAACTTCGGCATTGTAGGAAAAATAATACCCTGTTTTTTTACTCAAAACATCTAAAATGTCATTAGCTTCTTTATTTTTAAAGTTAACCGAAACTTTTATTTCCGGAACGGGATTTTGGGAAAAAGACACAAAAAACGATAATACGAAAAGCGTAACAAGTGTTAATGCTGTCTTGTTCATACTAATTAGGGTTTAATATGACAATATAATATTTTTTCCCTTTATTTCGGCTTTTAAATTATGTGTTTCGCAAATAAGTTTAACGATTGTTTGTATGTCATAGTTGTCAAAAGTTGTTTTTCCCGTTACGATTTCGCCTGTTTTCGGATTTTTGAAACTGATATTTACATTATAAACTTTGTTAATGTCAGAAACAATATTTTTAAGTTTTTCGTTTTCATAACTGAAAAAGTGTGTTTTCCAAGCTATGTAGTTTTGGTTTTTTACAACAGTTTTTCGTAAAAAACCTTTTTCGGATATTCCTTTTTCTCCGATTTTAAGTGTTACTTTTTTTTGCTTTGTTTTAAGCTCAACCCTGCCTGATGCAACAATAACTTCGGTCTTATTTTTTTTGGTGTTAACATTAAATGAGGTTCCTTTTACTGTTATTTCCGAATTACCGGTTTTTATCTTAAACGGTTTTTGTTTGTTTCTTTTTATAATAAAAAATCCTTCACCCTCAAATTTTGCCGACCGCTCGTTTTCAGAAAATTTTTTCGGATATTTTATTTCGGAATTAATGTTTAGGGTCAGGACAGAACCGTCGGGCAAGGTAATTTCTTTTATTTCATTTTTGGCTTTAACCGAAATTGTGTGTTTCCCGGCATATGACATAAAATAATAGCTTAACGACAAGCTTATAAGTATTGTTAAAACTGCCGCAACTTTAAAAAAATATTGCTTTTTCGATTTTTTTTCAGAAATGTCGGAGTTTAGAATTTTGTTTTTTTGCTTAAATTTATTCCATGCTGCACCAGTGTTAAATTCATAATTTTCAGATGTGTTATTATTATAATTTTCGGTGCTTTGTGTTAAAATTTCGGCAACCTTTTTTCTTTCGGCATTGTTTAATTTACCGGTTATGAAATCTTTAATTATTTTATCTTCTCTGTGTGTCATAGTTTTTCAGCTGTATTCGGGAAAATAAGTTCTGAAAATTTTCAAAGCCTTACTTATGTTTGCTTCAACGGTTTTTACCGATATTTCAAGCCTCTCGGCAATTTCAGCGTATTTTAAACCCTCGAAACGGCTTAAAATAAATATCTCAGAACATCTTTGAGGTAACGAATTTAAAACATCATTGAATATTTCTTTTGTTTCGTTAAAAATAAAAGAGTCGTATGGTGTTATTCTTTCCGTATTATCTTGTTCGTCAAGATACTTCATATATGTATCCGCAATTTTATCGCGGTTTATTTTTTGCAGACACGAATTTCTGACAGAAACATACAGATATGCTTTTACCGATATTTTTACATTTATAAAAGAGCGTTTTTCCCATATTTTATAAAATACGTTTTGCACGATTTCTTCGGAAGACAGTTTGTTTTTTGTATATTTAACTGCGTATCCGCACAATTCGGCATAATATTTTTTGAAAAGTTTTTCAAAGTCTTGTATGTTTATATTTTTCAGGTTTAGATTATCCAACTTGTAAAAAAATTTAAAAAACCGGCTAAACTATAATTTGATTATCCGGTTTTTAAGACATTTATATTAATTTTCCTGAATTTTAAGCCTTACGCCGTATTTTTTTATTGTTTTTTCTATTGACTCCTCCGGTTTTATGGTATTATATTTTCCCCAAAAATCTTTATCGGAAAACGGAACAACTTTTTCATCAAAGATAATATTTGATTTCAGTTGTTTGCTTCTCGGAATTTTTTGCACGTTTTTATCGGTTCTGTCTGTTATTGCAATTTCTGTCATAACGGAGTAGTGAGATTTAAATAACTTCCTTTTCCATTTTATTTCAAATTCAACTTCACCTCTTGCATGCGAAAAATAGTATATTCCGTTATCTTCTGCATAGTTTACGAGATATTTTGTATTAACGGGGCGAATTGTCATAAATAACGGTTTTTTACGAACAAAAATTCTGCTTGCCGCTTCCGGGTTTTCTAAATTAAGGCTGAATTCAGCAGCAGTTATTGCCAAAGTTTTAACGTCAATATATAATTTACCGTTAAAAAGAGGGTATTCAGGGTTTGATTTTTGCTTAAACAAGAGGATATAGTTTTGTCGGTCGTCTATATTAGTAATGTTAGATATTCGAAAATCATATAATTCGAGAAAATCCTCTGAAAACAAAATATCAGGGTTTTTGGCTATGTCGAGCATAAGAGCTGTTTTAGGTCCGCCCCTGAGCTTCATAATAAGAGTATCCTGTGTTTTAACTTTGGCACTTTTATGACCTTTATATAGCTTAACGGCATCTTCGGATATAATTTTATCGTAAGGGGCTTTGTAGATTTCTACTACGGCTTCGGATACAGAAACATACCTGCGTTTCTTTTTTACGTATTCCCGATAAAAAGCCATTTCTTTATATGGTTTATTTCCGTAATTTTCGGGGATTTTAGCCAAAACCTCTTTAATCAACACTTCTGCATCTCCGGGACGGACAATAACCTCGTCTATGGAAATAACAGACGGACTTAATTCAACCGTGAAATTTTTTTGCGGAATTTTTTTTATCGCAACTTTTTTGTTTTTATATCCGATATATTTAAAAGCCAGATATTTTGCATTAACAGATTTTTCAAACTGAATTGTGAATTCACCTTCGGTATTGGCAACGGTTCCTGTTTGTGTGTTATCAACGGTTACGGATGCAAAGGCAATCGGCATTCCGGTTTCGGAGTCAACTATTTTCCCTGTTATTCGGATATAGTCTTTCAGTGCGGATGTCTGAGAAACAGACGGAACGGCAAATAATACAATAAGTATTGTTACAATTCCCTTGAGCAATGATTTTAAATTATTCATAACGTAAAATTTAAAAGAGTAAATAATAATTTGTTTATCTTTATGATAAATAAAAGCGGTTTTACCCTATGTAAATTTACGAAATTTTATTGCTGTGCCATGAACTGCCGGAAAATAACTGTGTGAAAAGATTTTTTGTATAGTTCCTGTTTTATTTGTTTTTAAGCTTTTCTTCCAACGATTTAAGTTTTTCAGCCTTTTTCATAAGTTCTGTATTGTCAAAGCCGACAAGCAAAATTTTAATTACTTCACCGTCAGAATTTTTTATCGGAGTGTATGTACCCTGTATAAAAAGCACTTCTCCTTTTTTATTAAGAAAGGCAAAAGTCTCGCTCACGTAATTACCTTCCGTAAGAGACTCCCATGCTTGTTTATATTGGTTTGAATTTGCAAAATCATCCGTGATTAAAATATTATGATGTTTTCCAGCCAGTTCTTTTTCTGTATATCCGAATATTTCATCAAATTTTTTGTTTGTAAAAATTATATTTCCTTCTGTATCAAATTCTGCGACAATATTTGTTCTGTTTATCCCTTCTGCTTTGCTTTTTTCCGCAGCCTCACTTTCTGCAAGTTCTATGGCTTGTTTTGTAAGTTCTTCTTCTAATTTTAAGGATTGTTCCTGAAGATGCTTCATTTCTTCTACCTGAAAGAAAAGCTCTGTTTCCCGAGCTTTAAGTTCTTCGGATTTTTTAATCAGATCCGATGTATCGAAACCGACTAGATATATTTTTATTGTTTTCCCCTTATGGTCTTTTATTGCCGTGTAGGTTCCCTGTATATAAACTGTCTGGTTATTTTTGGCTTTAAAACTGAACGTTCCGCTTATATGTATTCCTCTTTTCAGTTTTTCCCACCTTTTTGCGTATTCTTCTGTTTTTATAATGTTTTCGGAAACCAGAACATCGTGTTTTAGCTTTTCTGTTTCTGTTTTTTTGTATCCGAATGTCTTTTCAAAAATATGATTTACGTTAAGGATGTTTCTTTCAAGGTCAAATTCGGCAACGATATTTGTTTGATTTATGCCCTCAAGCCAACTGTTTGTTTCTGCTTCTTTTTCTGCGATTTCATCTATTTTTTTAGCAAGCTCTTTTCTTTGTTTCATCGCACTTTCAACGGCAGATTGCAGTGTTTTTTCGTTTGCTTTAAGCATTTCGTTTGTATTTTCAAGAATGTGCTGCTTGCGTTCAGCTTCTTTATGTGCCTTTTCAACCTCCTCAAGTGTTTTTCTCAACTGCTTTTCTCTTTCTTTAAGTTCTGTCTCCAATTTTTTGGAGTCGCTTAAATCACTTGCAATTGAAAGAATATAAAGTATCTTACCGGAATCGTCAATTATCGGAGCATAAACAGCGGCAAACCAAAGTTCTTTATCGTTTATTGTAATATGTTCATTACGTTGAACATTTTGTCCGTTTATTAAACGTTGCCAGAATTCGTTGAACTCCTGCTCTGTTTCCGTGTGAATAAAATCTTTCAGCTTTATACCCGTTAATGTATTTTCGTCAACTCCTAACAACTCAATAAGTCCTCTGTTTACTGAAGTAATATTTCCGTTTAAGTCTATTTCGCTGACAAGAGATGAGGTGTCAATGGCAGCCAGAATACTTGCCATTTGTGCTGCTTTTTGAGCAGAGTCTTCTTGTGCTTGTTGCAACTCCTCAAAATTTTGCCTCATTTCTTCTTCCTGAATCTTCATTAATTCTGCTTGTTTTTGCGATTGTTCAAGAAGTATTGCCGTTCTTTGATTAATTCTTGTTACAGCAAGAGAAGATGCAATTGTTTTAGATAATATTTCTACGAAATTTATTTCATGTTGTTTTAATTCGTAAAAAGATGCCAACTCAATAACACCGATTATTTCTTCTTCGGTAATCATCGGTACTATGAGCAGGCTTCTCGGAACGGCTTCTCCCAAACCGGACGTTATTGTTATATATGATTCGGGTATTTCTGTCATATAAACAGTTTTCTTTTCCGAAGCAACCATTCCTACCATTCCCTCTCCGGGGTATATTATTTTTTGTTTCTTTTTTTCTTTTCCGTATGCATAGGCAGCGGTAAGTTCAAGATATTTATCTTCTTCATCATCGTTAAAAACAAACATTCCGCCTTGATTTGCATTTATAAATTTAACAAGTTCGGAGATAACTTTTGATGACATTTCTTGTATATTGCCTTGTGTTTGCCGTAAAATATCGTTAAATTTTGTAAGTCCTTCATTTGTCCATGTTCTTATTTCGTCTTCTTTCTTTCTTTTTTCTTCTAACTTCGCTGTTTTGACAATGTTTTCTTTCATTTCGAGGAGTGCATTACCCAAGGCATCTTTTTCACTCAACGGTTTATAATCGAGGTTATAATTTCCTTTACCTATCTCTTGTGCAAATTCAGATGTTCTTTCGAGTCCGTCAATTAGGTTATTTGTATATTCCGAGATTGAGGCTATTTCATTTTTTCCTTCTACTTTAAGTTTTTCAGA
>JALSMF010000470.1 GCA_026987795.1 Bacteroidales bacterium | reverse complement strand
CACGGCGATATGTGGATTACCGACACTACTTTTGCCCTTAAAAAAATTACGGCATATATGTCAGAAAACGTAAATCTTGATTTTATCAGAAGTTTTTATGTAAGAAAAGATTATGAAAAAACAGAAAAAAATTTCTTTTTCCCTGCAAAAGAAGAATTTTTCATTGATTTTAACATATCCAAAGTAACAGTCGGTTTTTTCGGAAGGAAATATACATCAAGAAAGAACATAAAAATAAACCCTGAATTTCCGAAAAACTTTTTTGCTCCTGCAGAATTCAGAGAAATTGAAATAAAAAAGAACGCCGGTAATTTTACTTCTTCCGATTGGGATAAAATGAGACATATTCCGCTTACCGAAAAAGAAAAAAATATTTACTCAATGGTCGATTCCGTAAAAAGACTGCCGACATTTAAGAAAATTGAGAACTCTGTCTATCTTATCGGAACAGGTTATTTAAAACGAAAATATATTGAACTCGGACCTTACTATAAAATATTCAGCAGAAATGCACTTGAGAATAATCGGTTCAGAATAGGATTCAGAACAAGCAACTATTTCAGTAAAATTATTGAACTAAACGGATATACGGCTTTCGGAACAAGAGACCTGAAAGTAAAATACGGCATAGGTTCAAAACTCAAGATAAACAGCAACTACTGGACTCTTGCCCGAATAAATTACAGTAACGACCTGATACAACTCGGTGCAAACCTTGGAGATTTCGGCTCAGATAACATTTTTTCCGTTTCGGGAAAAAATGACAAACTGCTACATATAAGTAATTTTGAGACAGGAATAGAAAGAGATGTTTTAAAATCTCTAACGGCAACCGCATTCTTTACGCATAAAAAGATTATGCCTACCGACAGCTTAAGGTTTATATCCCGAGACAATATTGAAGTAAACAGTATTACGGCATCTGAAATAACCGTAAATGCTCATTTCGGTATAAATGAAGAATATATTGAATCGATATTTAACAGGCAATCTTTCGGTTCGCTTTATCCGATTATTGAGCTCAGCTACACATACGGAATACCGAATTTCTTGGGCAGTGATTACAGCTATCATAAATTAACCGCCGGATTAAAGCATTTTATGACATTCGGTTTCTTCGGAAAAACAAACTATTATATCGAAGTCGGAAAAATATTCGGCACTGTCCCCTATCCTTTACTTAAACTTCACGAAGGCAATTCAGGAATTGCTTATGATATGCGATCTTTTAACCTTATGAACTATTACGAATTTGCAAGCGACGAATATATAAGCTTTTTTGGCGAACATCATTTTAACGGACTTATACTCAATAAAATACCCCTGTTGAGAAAACTTAAATTCCGAGAAGTAATTTATGCCAAAGGCGTATGGGGAAGCTTGAAAGACGAAAACAGAGAAATTCTGCAATTTCCCGAAACCTTGTCGGACGTAAAAAGACCTTATATAGAAATCGGTTTGGGGGTCGAAAATATTTTCAACTTTTTAAGTATAAATTATTTCCGAAGAGTAACCCACATACACAAAACAGGGATACACAAAAACGGTATCTTCTTAGGATTTCACGTTAATTTTTAACTTCTTTTATATTTTCTTTTTCTGATAAAATATACGGCAATTCCGAATAAGGAAATAAGTAAAACAGGTAAAACTACATTGATAAGCTGAATAAGAAAACGATTTTCGGAAACAATTTTATGATTTAATAAACGCATTTTCAATTCACGGGAGCGAATAGTCATTAAGCCCTCATCATCACATAAATAATTAACCGCATTGAGGATAAATTCTTTATTTCCGTTAAAAGTATGCCTTGTAAACCTGTCAAATCCTATCGGATACGGTCTGCCGTCTCTCGAAACTTCATTTCTTATAATATCACCATCGCTTACAACAATCATTTTTGCCGGTTTACTTTCTAAAATTACGTCACTGTATCTTAAATCGGGAAAATATTTTTCTACCGGTCTGTTTTTAAAACACGAAACAAATTTACCCTCCAACAAAACAGCTATATTTTTCTTCCCTCCGTGCATTTCATTATCCGAAGGCATATTATTAACCATACTTAGCTCTATCTTTGCGGGTATAGGGTCTTGTTTTGTGTATTCGGAACTTTTAAGCAGCACTGTTTTTCTTATGTTCTTATCGTAACCTACTGTGTCAACGGTGCTTACAAATTCAGTCTTTATATAATCAATATATTTTGTAATAACATGTTTATTATCAGATACTATTACGGGAAAATAATACCACGGATAATTTTTAATATAAGGTTTTCCGTCAGGACCTTCCAGAGTTATTCCTATTGCCGAAGAGAATTTATCCGTAAGTAAATCTTTGTTTACCCTCACACCGTATTGAAACAACATATCATCAAGATTGATATCAAGCGGCAAAGCCATGGTATATGATGCCGTAAACAAGCTGTCCAAATTTGTATTTGTCCCGTCAATAAGCCAAAGAACATTACCTCCCTGCATAATATATTGGTCTATAACAAATTTATCCTGTTCCGAAAACTCCCTTACGGGCTTTGCAATAATAACGGCTTTAAACCCGTCTAAAATACCGGGTTGCCCTCCTATTCTGCCCGTTTTAACAGTATAATATTCCGACAAAACAGAAGAAATATCCATAACCTCATATTCGTTTAATTCTCCGTGTCCTTTAATAAAAGCGATTTCCGGTTTTTGGGTTCTGCTCAGTTTTTGAATTGCATTTGTCAGTTCATACTCCAGCGACTGCAAAGAATAATTAACATTTTCCTCACTTTCGGGAACAGTCCCTGCAGTGTTCTGCAATAAATTAACCGCAATTTCCTTTTCTTTAAAAGAGATTAAAGCTCCGGGGAAAACCATTTTTACAGATGTTTTACCGCCTTCGCTTACCTCTGTTGTTTCAATAGGTAAAAGCCCTTTATCCGTAAGAGTTTTATACAGTCCGAAACGCACTTCTTTATCCTTACTTTCGGACGGATCTATAAACTCATAATCTAAATTATCACCGGCGTATATTTTAAATTCATCAAGTTCCTCTTTAATATCTCTCTGATATTTTTTAAGAGTTACGGGCAATCCGTCTCCCGCAAGATATACTTTTACATATATTTTATCATCCAAATTCCGTAAGATATTCTTTGTATATTTTGATAAAGTATATCTTTTTTCCGAAGTTAAATCGAAACGCAGGAATTTAACAGACAGCAAGTATGCCGCAATAATTATAATAATATAAGAAATTATTAATTTTAATATTTTACTTTTAACTTTCATCTTCTGTCTTTAAAAAGTCTTTATTAAATAAATTAAACAGGTAAATTGTTAATCTAATCTCTGTTTTCCGAAATATATTTTGTGGTAACTATAAAAATCAAAGATACGGCAGAGAAGTAGATTATATCTCTTGTATCCAAAACACCTCTGCTCATTGATTTGTAATGTGCCGAAATTCCCATATTATAAATAATATCTTTATAACTGCTCCAAAAATTCAAATTACTTACTGCTTCAAACCCTATATACAGAAAAAATGAAATAATAAGGGAAACCAAAAAAGCAATTATCTGGCTGTCAGTCAAAGATGATGCAAAAACTCCTACTGCAACATAAGCCGACGCCAAAAAGAACAAGCCCGTAAACGAACCCCAAAATGCACCCGTATCCGTATTCCAGGCGGGGTCGCCTAATATACCTACGGATATAAAATAAATTAAGGACGGCAACAAAGAAAAAATAACCAGTGCAATACCGGCAATATATTTAGCAAAAATAATTTGTATGTCCGAAACAGGTCTTGTAAACAAAAGTTCAATAGTTCCCGTGCGTTTTTCATCAGAGAAAAGCCGCATTGTAACGGCAGGAACAAGAAACAAGAATACCCACGGAGCCATAAAAAAGAAAGTGTCTAAACTTGCATATCCGCTGTCAAGCACATTATATTCGCCGGGAAAAACCCACAAAAAAAGGCTGTTTGCCGTTAAAAAAACCGTAACTACAATATAGCCCGTTAAAGAACTGAAAAAAGAGGTTACTTCTTTTTTAAAAATAACGCCTATTATTCTTATATCTCTGAAAAAACTCATATTCACCCATTTTATAAAAATTCAAAATTAATAATTATTTCCGGTTTTACTTGTCTTTAAATTTGAAACCGCAAGACATTTTTTATAGATTTGCACAACTTCTAAAAATTTAAAAACGAGTTTATAATGGATTTTAGTTTTACCGAAGAACAGTTAATGATAAAAGAATCTGCAAGAGACTTTGCCCGAACGGAATTATTACCCGGAGTTACCGAAAGAGACGAAAAAGAAATTGAACCTGTCGATAAGTTGAGAATGATGCAGGAAATGGGCTTTATGTCGATGATGACTGCCCCCGAATACGGCGGAGAAGGACTGGATACTGTTTCTTATGTCTTAGCTTTGGAGGAGATATCAAAAACAGATGCTTCGGCAGCAGTTGTAATGTCAATACAAAATTCTTTGGTAAACTGGGGATTGGAGCATTACGGAACAGAAGAGCAGAAACAAAAATATCTTATTCCTATGGGAACGGGAAAAGCTTTCGGAGCTTTTGCGTTATCGGAACCGGAAGCAGGCAGCGATGCCACAAGACAGCGAACAACGGCAGAAGATAAAGGGGATTATTATTTAATTAACGGAATAAAAAACTGGATATCAAATGCTTCAATAGCTGATTATTTTATAGTTTTTGCTCATACACATCCGGAAAAAAAACATCACGGAATAAATGCTCTTATTGTCGAAAAAGGAACTGAAGGTTTTGATATAGGACCGAAAGAAAATAAAATGGGACTGAGAGCTTCTCATACACATTCTTTAATGTTCAATAATGTGAAAATTCCTAAAAAAAACAGAATAGGCGAAGACGGTTTCGGGTTTAAATTGGCTATGCTTTCTCTGAACGGCGGCAGAATAGGCATTGCCGCACAAGCTCTGGGTATTGCACAAGGAGCTTTGGATTTGGCAATTCAGTATTCAAAAGAACGTAAGGCATTCGGGAAATTAATATCAGAGCATCAGGCAATTGCATTCAAATTAGCCGAGATGGACATAAGAACCGAAGCTGCAAGAAATATGGTTTATAAAGCTGCCTGGTTAAAAGACCAAAATAAAAATTACAACAAAGAAAGTGCTGCGGCAAAATATATTGCTGCCGAAACAGCTATGTATGTAACAACCGAAGCTGTTCAAATTCACGGAGGATACGGCTATGTAAAAGAATATCACGTAGAACGCCTTATGCGGGAAGCCAAACTGACACAAATTTATGAGGGAACTTCTGAAATTCAAAAAATTGTTGTTTCAAGAAATCTGTTAAGATAATTTCATTTAAGCAAAGCATCTTCCAGCCCGAGATATATCCAGTTGGCAAGTGCTTGTCTGTTATCGGGGAGTATCAGCCTTAATTGGTCATATTTGTTTCTTATATTCGCAAGCTCCAGAAAAACAGCCGGAGGCACGGTATTCTTAAGAACGTAAAGGCTTCGTGCGGATACGGTTCCGTGATAACCTCTGCCTGCCTGCACTTTTCTGTATTTTTCCCTGAATTTTCGATGAATGCTTTCTGCTGTTTTTTTTCCTTTTTTACTTCCGAAGAAATAATAAAAGAAAACATCCTGCCTTTTCTCATAGCTTCGCGAATCTACGTGTATAACGACAGTTGTTTGGCTTTTTACTCCTAAACCTTTGTTTTTCCTGTACAATTTGTTAATGTCATCACATCTTTGCTGTAATCTGTCAATTTGCTTTTTCGGTATCTCTTCTCCGTAATAG
>JALSMF010000469.1 GCA_026987795.1 Bacteroidales bacterium | reverse complement strand
ATTTGTAGCCTTAAACCTTTCAATAGTTCAACTTAAAGTTGAAAAGAAAATGATTTTGGCGGAACGTTTTTGGGCAGGAGCAGGATGGATTGAAATATTTTTTATATCACTGTACGGTGCCGTAGTCGCTTATTTTATGCACAACCCGGCAAATGTCGCAAAATGGAGAAAATATACTTGGGGATTATTTTCCGCAGTATTTTTTTCTCAACTGATTTTGGGCATTTCCGGCTTTGAAAACTTCTTAATGACTGCCGGCAAGCTGCACCTCCCTGTTCCTGCAATGATTATAGGAGGGCCTATATACAGATATGAAATAGGTTTTATGACAATTCTTTTTTTAAGCACGATTGTTTTATCAGGTCCGGCATGGTGCAGCCACCTTTGTTATTTCGGAGCTTTAGATAATTTACTTGCCAAAAGGAAACCCGAAAAAGGAAAAATAAAGCATAAAACAGCTTTTAAAGCAACGATTATGGTTCTGATTGTGTTCGGTGCTTTAATAATGCGACTTGCAGGGGCTTCTTACACAACAGCGGCAATTGCAGGAGGCAGTTTCGGGATAATAGGTATTTTTGTTATAGTTTTATTCAGCAGGCGAAAAGGAAAAATGATGCATTGTACTACCTATTGCCCTGTAGGAACTTTAATAAATTATGCTCGTTTTCTCAATCCTTTCAGAATGTATATTGACGACAACAGTTGCACTTTGTGTAATGTTTGTACAAGTCATTGCAGGTATGATGCTTTAAACAGAGAAAATATTGAAAATAAAAAACCGGGTATCAACTGTACTTTATGCGGTGACTGTATTACCTCTTGTCATGCCGGTTCAATAAAATATAAATTATTTAAGTTTGGTCCCGAAACTTCTCGCAACATATGGCTTTTTATTACGGTTTCTTTACATGCCGTATTTATGGCTTTAGCAAGATTATAACCGTAAGATTAACAAATCAAAGTGTCATTTCTGTCTGCTCCCGTTGAAATTATTTTTACGGGAACACCTGTTTCTTTTTCAATATAGTTTACAAAAACAGCGAATTCCGGAGGAAACTCATCTTTAGACTTGCAATTTTTCAAATTACTTTTCCAACCTTTAAATATTTTGTAAACAGGCTTCAGGTCATAGGTAATTTTGTAAGGAAAATAATTAATCTTCTTCCCGTTAAGCTCATAATATTCAGACACTTTAAATGTATCAAATTCAGATAATATGTCGGCTTTGGTCATTATAAGAGCCGTAACTCCGTTTATTTGAACTGCATATTTAAGTGCTGTCATATCAAGCCAGCCGCAACGTCTTTTTCTGCCGGTAGTAGCTCCGTATTCATGTCCTATGTTCTGAAGTTTTTCTCCGTCGTTATCAAACAATTCGGTAGGAAACGGTCCGCTGCCTACTCGTGTGGTGTAAGCTTTAAAGATACCGTAAACATCGCCTATTTTTGAAGGTGCAATGCCCAAGCCGGTGCAAACTCCTGCCGATGTAACAGTTGATGACGTAACAAAAGGATATGTGCCGGCATTTATATCAAGTAAAGTTCCTTGTGCACCTTCTGCAAGTATTTTTTTACCTTCGGATAGTGCATCGTTAAAAAAATGACTGCCGTTTATAAACTTAAATCGTTTTAATTTTTCTATGCTTTCAAACCATTTTTCTTCATACTCGCTAATACCGAACTCAAAATTATATGTCTCAAGCCTTTTCAGATGTTTGTTTTTAAGAGCTTTATATTTTTCCCTGAAATCAGGCATCATAATATCACCGACTCTGAGTGCATTTCTTCCTGTCTTATCTTTATATGCAGGACCTATCCCCTTGCCCGTCGAACCTATTTTTAACTTACCGAGTTCGTTTTCGTCTGCGGCATCAAGAATTCTGTGTGTAGGAAGTATAATATTCGTTTTTTCTGCAATTAAAAGATTTTCAGACAGGTTTCTTCCGCTTTTTTCAACTTGCTCAATTTCTTCGGCAAAAATAACGGGGTCTAAAACAACCCCTTCGCCTATAACATTAGTCGTATTTTCTCTGAAAATACCGGAAGGTATCAGATGCAATACAAATTTTTGATTATTGAAAATAAGTGTATGACCGGCATTAGGTCCGCCCTGAAACCGTGCAATTATATCATATTCCGGACTTAAAACATCCACAATTTTGCCTTTTCCTTCATCTCCCCATTGCAATCCTAAAAGAACATCTGTTTTCATTATTCGTTTAAAAGTTTAATAATTTTTATAAAATGTATATTTTTTGTAAATTTTATTTGTCTTTTTGACAATCACTGCAAACTCCGTGAAAATAAAGCGAATGGTATTTTACTTTGAAATTCATCAATTTACTTATTGTTGACTGAATATTTTGAATCCGCGGGTCGCAAAATTCTATTATTTTTCCGCATTTATCACATACTAAATGGTCGTGTTGTTTGTATTTATATGAACGCTCAAATTGTGCAATATTTTTTTCAAATTGATGTTTTATTATTAAGTTACTGTCAAGTAAAAGATCTACCGTATTGTAAATTGTGGCTCGGCTGACACGATAATTTTTATTTTTCATCGAAATATATAATGTTTCGATATCGAAATGTCCTTCACGTGAATAGATTTCTTCTAAAATTGCAAAACGTTCGGGTGTTTTTCTGTGCCCTTTTGAGTCTAAATATTCAGTGAAAATTTCAATTACTGTTTTGGTTATGTCGGCTGTGTCCATATGTTTTTAATAATTGTTAAAATTAACATAAAACAAATAATTACGAATATCTTTATTGAAAAATAAATTCTCAATTACCTGATTATTTCAATTTTATCTGTTATTTTCAGTTTTTTAAGATTTTTAATAAAAGTATCTGTATGTTTTTCTTCTGATAGATAAAGCTTTAAGAAACAAATAAATTTGTTACCGTTTACCTCATAATTCAGTGATTGAATACTGACATTATAGTCGCTCATTAATTTTTTTGTAATTTTGGTTAGTGTATCAGTACCGGGGCTCCCTTCTAACTTAAATTCTTTTAAAACCGATATTTTTGTTTCTGAGAACCATTTTGCATCAAAAGTTTTTTCGCCGAATGCATACTCGGCTATCGCGGTATGGCAATTACTTTTATGTATTAATATTTTGCCTGTTTTTTTGTCAAAAACTCCGGTAATATCATCACCCGGAAGGGGATTGCAACAATCTGCGACTGTGTATGTATCTGTAAGTTTTATCTTTTCAGATGTATTTTTTTTATCGCTGCCGGTAAAAGGTATTTTAATGTTCCAAAATTTTATTTGCTTGTGTTTTAAACATATTTTTTTTATTTTTTCTTTGAGTTTATCAACAGCGATTTTATTTTCTCCTATGTCTTCAAAAAATGTCTCTTTAGTTTTGTAGTGAAATTCGTTAATTAAGTCTTCCTTACACTTTTCGATATTTTCAGCTCCGTTTTCTTTAAGTATGCCTTCAATTATTTTCTTGCCGTTATCAATGCTTTTTTGTATTTCTTCTCTGAATATCTTCTTTAAGTGATAAACTGCCCTTTGCGTTTTTACGAAACTTAGCCAATCTCTTTGGGGTTTTTGATTTTTTGTAGTAATTATTTCTGCCTGGTCGCCGTTTTTAAGGACATAATCTAAAGATACGGTTTTGCCGTTTACTTTTCCCGCTATACTTTTAAGGGCAATGTCGGTATGTATTTTGAAAGCAAAATCTAAGACAGTAGCTCCGTTAGGAAGGCTTTTTATTTCTCCTTTAGGTGTAAAAACAAAAATCTCCGGATTGAAGAGGTTAATCTTAAGATTATCTATAAAAGTTAATGCCGAAGAGTTGTCTTCTGCCAGATAATCCAGCAAGTCTTGTACTTTTTCGTCAAATTCCGATTTCTTTTCTTTAAGTCCTTTGTATTTCCAGTGTGCGGCTAAACCGTGTTCGGCAGCTTCGTGCATTTCTTTTGAGCGTATTTGAATCTCAACCCATTGCCCTTCATTGCTCATAACGGTTATATGCAATGCTCTGTAGCCTGTTTCTTTGGGAATTTTCAACCAATCTCTTCTTCTTTCTTTTTTTTCGGGATATAAATCCGTAATAACGGAGCCTATCCGGAGAGCTTCATAGTTTTCTGTTTCTGTGTTTTCAGGAGTAAATATTATTCTTACGGCAAACAAGTCATATATCTCTTCAAATTTTACTTTCTTTTTCTGTATTTTTTTATATATCGAAAAAACTGTTTTTGGTCTGCCTGTTATTTTGCATGAGATATTATGTTTTTCCAGTTTTGCTTTCAGAGACAATATGAAACGGTTAATAAACTGCAGCCGCTCTCTTTCGGTTGCCTGTAACCTTTCTTTTATTTGTTGGTAGATATAAGGGTTATTATAACGCATACAAATGTCTTCCATTTCGTCTTTTACGTTATAAAGTCCTATTCTGTGGGCTATCGGTGCGTAAATATTAAGTATTTCATTTATTGTTTTTCTTCTGTTTCCCGGCGGAAGAGCATCAATGGTTCTGACATTGTCAAGCTTATCTGCTAACTTTATAAAAATTACTCGAATATCGTCTGATACAGAAATTAATATTTGTCTTAAAGTTGAAGCTTCGGTATTATTTTCAAAATATTCTGCATTTTTAATTTTAATAAGCCCTTCGATAATGTTAAATACCTTAGACCCGAATCTGTTATTTATATCTTCGGAAGTGTATTCGGTCTTAATCGGGACATCGTGGAGTAAAGCCGCAACAGCTGATGTTGTTCCTAAGCCAAAGTTTTCCGTAACAATTTTTGCAACTTTAAGGCAATGAGAAATATATAATTCGCCGTTTTGACGTTTCATATTTTCGTGAGCTTTCATCGAAAATTTGAAAGCTTTTCTTACAAGTTCGGTATTTTCCTCAGTTCTGAAACGATGCTTATTGGTTGAAATGAATTTTTCAAAGTCGGAATTAAGAATTTGCTCATCAGTCTTGTATTGTATTACCATCTCAAAAATCTTGATGTATTGTTTACAAAAATAGTCAATAAAATTTAATTTATCTTATTTTTTTATAAATACATTTGTCTGTTTATTTTTTGTAAGAAAACAAAAAACAAATGACAAAAAAATATGATATTATAATTATAGGTGCCGGTCTAAGCGGCTTATTATCAGCCTCTTTATTGAGTAAAAAGGGCTTGAAAGTTTGTGTTTTGGAAAAAAATACAACTCCCGGAGGAATGATTCAACCGTTTAAGAGAAAAGGCATTATGCAGGAAACCGGAATGAATTTTTTCGGGGCTTATAAAAAGGGGCAGATACAATATGAGTTATTCAGAATTTTCGGTATTGAAGATATAGAAATCAGTGATATTCCGGCATTTGAACTTGTAACCGATAAAAAAGTATATAAAATACCAAATAATTATTATAAGTTTTATAAAGAAATATCCGGTTATTTTCCGAAAGAAAAAGAAAATATTTTAAAGTTTATTGAAAAAATTAAAGAAATAAATTCGAGGCTGACAATTAACAATATCTATGATAATACAAACTTATATAATTATCTCGGCGAAGGAGCAGAACCTTTTTTAAACAGCCTGACAACTAATAAAGAATTAATAAATTTGCTGAAATATAATGCTTTACTGTGCGGATATGATTCAGAAAAAACATCACTCTATTTGTATGCGGCAATTACAGGGTCTTTTATGCAATCTGCAGGAACGTTTACGGGAGGCACGCGGCAATTTATTGATATTATTACCCGAAAAATAATTTCAACCGGCGGAAATATTTTAACAAAAAAAGAAGTTATTGAGATTGTTTCGGAAGGTAATATAATTAAGGAATGTATTTGTAAAGACGGAACAAGGTATAAAGCCGATAAATT
>JALSMF010000468.1 GCA_026987795.1 Bacteroidales bacterium | reverse complement strand
CAGACTAAGGCATTATTTATAAAATGTCTTCTTAAATGCTTCAAATTCTTTTTCCCCGAATAATACTCTTTTTACATATGCAAAAATAAAGCCGAAACCATATCCTGCAAATTGAATATAAGTTGTAACTACAGAAAGCAAACCGATTTTAATACTCTTATTTTTAAACGATGAGTCTGCACAAATTATTGCGGTATGGACTAAAATAATGAGTAAAAACAACGGAGAAATCAAAAATGACAAAATAAAAATCAATAAAAGTACTGATACAAAAACAGCAGGAAATAAATGAACAAGTTTTAATGATTCGGGGTATTTTTTATATAGATTTATGCGTGCAATACCTGAATTATATACCTGCTTAAAAAATTGTTTTATGCTTGTTCGCCGTTTATGATATACAAATGCTTCTTTTATCAAACGTGTTTTAAATCCAGACTTTAATATCCTGATACTCATATCAATATCTTCTCCGAAACGCATACTTGAAAAACCGCCTGTTTTTTTGAAAACCTCCTCGGAATAGCCCATATTAAAACTTCGGGGATAAAATTTATCTGCTTTTTCACTTTTACCTCTTATGCCTCCTGTTGTAAATAAAGAAGTCATGCTGTAATTTACGGCTTTTTGAAAATCAGAAAAGTCTGCGTTAGCTGCATCGGGTCCGCCGAAAGCATCAACATAATTTTCTGAAAGTTCTGAAATAACAATTTTTGTATATTGTTCCGGGATGATACAATCGGAATCAAGAAAAACAAAATAGTTACCGCTTGCCCTTTCTGCTCCGTAATTACGACTTGTTCCGGGTCCGGTGTTTTCTTTATAAAAATATTTAACGTTAAGATTTTTTTCATATTCTTTTACTGCATTTTCACATTTTTCATCAGAGCCGTCTTCGACAATAATAATTTCAAAATCTTTTTTTGACTGTTTTTCAAGACTTTTAAGAAGCTCTTCAGCCTCATCCGGACGATTATATACTGGAATAATTAAGGATAGCGAGATATTTCTTTTTCTTTCGCACATAAGATATTTTTTGCAAAATTATTAAAAGCCGTTGATTTTTAAGATTACTGAGGAACTTTTTTCAGGAATAATTATTTCGTTCTTTTTTATCAGAATTTCGGAATTTTTAACAAGTTTTGTTCCTGCTGTTTTATTATCAAGAATTACCGACCAATCTTTCGGATTTTCAATTTCTTTTATCTGTAAATTCAGGTCTTCGTTTTGTGCATTGTGAATTATTATAAACTCTTTATTCAAATTTTTAATTTTATATGCAATGTAATTTTTATCGGAAAATTTGTCGGATTTAATATTTTTAAAGTCTTTTCGAGACAAATCAATAATTACCTCAAATTTTTCGTTTATACTTTCCGGACTGACAGAATTATGCCCGAAATCAGAATAGTATTTAGGGTTAAAGTCCCATTTACCCGGCGTTTTCACCAATTTAAAGTTAAGATTCCGGGTATAGTCCCATTTTTGCAGGTCAAAATCGTGAATATTATTTTTTGTAAATTCTATTTCGGCTTCACCGTATTCATTAAATTTTAAAATATACGGATTATCTTCCGGATTTGCTTCTTTTTTATGAATTTCGCCTGTAAGACAGAGCGTTTCGCCGGCTTTTCCGTTTATAAATTTTAATATCAGTTTTTGCAGTTTATAGCTTTTAAAAGAGTGAATGTTTAGTTTCTTTTCGCAATTTTCATCAATAAAGTCAATATTTTTATTAATTTCTTCAGCAGTATTAAATCTGAAAACGGAAAAATATCTTCTCATTTTAATCAGTCCTTTAACATAGGTCAAAAGCTCGTTTGCAAATTCTGAATATTCATTAGTCAGCCTGTCCCAACGAAACATATTTGTATAATCCGGAGAGCAATAAGAGTTTTTGTGAAAAAAAATGCTGTCCTCTTCCTTATCGACAAAATCGGAAGTCAATGCTCTGTGCCTTTCTTTGTCAAAATCGGCAAGCGGCTTTGTTCGTAAAATTTCGTCACCGCCGTGAAGAATAATTTTTCCCTGTGAAGTAAAAAGTATTGCATACGCAAATTTCATGAGTCGTAATCGTTCTTTTTTTGAAGTATCTTTTACGGTAAGATTAATTTTGTCCCATAAAGTCAGTCCGTCATGAATTGACATAAAATTAAGACAATCAACGGGCTCTTTTGCAAATAAATTATAGGGGTTAAAAAAAACGTCTTTATTATAAGGCATACAATCGGAATCGTATGATTTTACCGCTCCCGTAATTGCTGAAACAAGCCTCGAAGTTTCGTGTTGATTACCGTGTATAAAACCATGATTTTTTCCGTTTCCGGCAACCGCATCTCTGAAAGTGTCGTTAAAAATGCCGATATTCAAACTGTCGTAATCGGTTTTAACAAAAGCATTGTCTTTTAAATCGGTAAAATCCCAAGCTTCGCCCTGCAAAATCAGCTCGTTCGGATTATCGGGATTGTAAGTCCTGCCTACCTCGTTTCTGATTTGTTTCATTGTTTCTTTATCAAAAAAGCTCATTAAATCAAACCTGAAACCGTCGATATAATATTCTTCAACCCAAAATTTAAGGACATCAATAATAAATTTTCTTACTTGTTTTCGTCGACTTTCAATTGATGCTCCGGCACCGGTATACCCGGAAATCGTATAATCATCGTTTAGTCTGTAATAACAGCCCGGGGCAATTTTTTCAAAGGTATCGGCAATATAGGTGTGATTGAATACAACGTCAAGAATAACTCCTATATCTGCATCGTGCAATGCCTGAATCATTTCTTTCAGTTCATATATTCGTGTATGCGGATCATAAGGATTTGTTGAATATCTGCCTTCAGGCGTAAAAAAATTCATCGGGTCGTACCCCCAATTATAGTTGCTTTCTGTTGCCGTTTTTCCGGTATACTTTCTGTTGATTTCTTTTTGTGTAAATGTCTTATTAACAGGCATCAGTTGCACGTGTGTTATTCCGAGTTTTTTCAGGTAAGGAATTTTTTCAATAAAGCCTTTAAAAGTTCCTGCAATATTTCCGTCAACAACTCCGGGCTGAATTGTAAAATCTCTTATATTTACTTCATAAGAAATAATATCCGTTTCATTTTCCGTAAAATCAAAATTTCGGTATTTTTTCTTAAAATAAGGAGGGTTCGCCTTACCGGACTTTAAATTTATAATTGCGGCTTTTCCTGTTTTATCTTCCGAACCGGCATCAAAAACAGCCATAGATTTTGCATAAGGGTCAAGAGCCGTATATTCTTTCCCGTATGCTTTAATTTTATATTGATAAAATACGGCATTATCAGGTTTGTCCGATTCGGTTTCCCAAATTCCGTTTCCTGTATTTTTAAGAAATATTCTTTTTCGGAGTACAACAGGTTGCTGATTCTTATCGAAAAACAAAAGCTCAACACTAACGGCAGGAGGAGACCAAAGTTTAAATTTTATTTTATTTTTACCTGTAAAGGTTATACCGAAATCATCATCAGAAAAAAAATATCTGTCTAAAATTCCTCCTATTGCAGAATTTAAAATCACATTTGCAGATTCGTTATTTATCGTTATTGAATAATTATAAGAAAATTTAAAATTCCCTTCTAAGGTTATTGAAAGTTTATCTTGTGAAATATCCGTTTTATCTATACAGACCTCTTTATTAAGATGATTAAAAAGTTTTATTGCCGAATCTTCTGAAAACTGTTTCTTGAGCTTTATTTTTATTTCAGAATCAGAATATAACAAAGCGTTTAAAATAATATTATTGTCTTTGCAAGAAAACAGGTTATAATTTTTCAGATTCTTAAGAGTGAGAAGTTGCATAAAATAAATTTCACGTTTTTAAATGTTTTGATATTAAAAAAACATTTTTATTTACCGGTTACTTAATACTTTTTTTATATTTGTAAAATTAAGAATTTATAATAAAAAAACAAGAATCAACAATGGCAAAGAACATCAAATTTACTGAAGACTTAATAGATTTTTTATATGAAAGCCCTACTGCATTTCAAGCCGTAAGAAACATAAAAGCTGCATTGCTGCGAAAAGGCTTTAAACAACTCCACAGAGGAGAGAGTTGGAACCTTGAAAAAGGCGGAAGATATTTTACAACAAAAAACTCAACTTCCGTAATTGCATTTATAGTGGGAACCGGCGAAATTGAAACCGAAGGTTTCCGGATAATAGCAGCACATACAGATTCTCCTTCACTGAAAATAAAGCCCGAACCTCTGATGACAAGTGCAGGAAACTATATAAAATTAAACGTAGAGACATATGGCGGAGCTATTTTAAGCACTTGGCTTGACAGACCGTTATCCGCTGCCGGCAGGGTTGCTCTGCGAAGCAATAACCCTTACAAGCCTGTTGTTAAATCACTAAACATACGTAAGCCTGTCTTGATTATACCAAATCTTGCAATTCACCTGAACAGAGATATAAACGATAAAAAAACATTCAACAAGCAAGTTGATATGTTGCCGATTGCGGGGCTTGTTAAAGACAAATTTGAAAACAACGATTATTTGCTCAGCCTTATTGCACAGAACCTGAAAGTTGAAAAAAACGATATTCTTGATTTTGATTTGAACCTTTACGAAAGTGAGAAAGGTTCGATTATAGGTGTTAATGAAGAGTTTATTTCGGCAGGAAGAATTGATGATTTATCGATGGTACACGCCGGAGTTGCCGCATTATTTGACAGTGATACCGGAAAAGCTACAAACGTAATGGTTGCTTTTGATAATGAAGAAGTGGGGAGTATGACAAAGCAAGGAGCGGCATCACCTTTTATAAAAGATGTTTTAAAAAGAATTACATGGGCTTTAAGTAATAAAAAAGACGCTTTTTTCAGGTCAAAAATCAGTTCTTTCGGTATTTCTGCAGACAATGCCCACGCTGTTCATCCTAATTTTCCGGAGAAACATGATGCTGTTTCACAGCCTGTTATAAACAAAGGTCCTGTTATAAAATATAATGCCGACCAAAAATATACTTCCGATGCTTTATCTTCGGCAACATTTGCAATGCTGTGCGAAAAAGCCGGCGTACCTATGCAAAAATATGTTAATCGTTCCGATATAAAAGGCGGTTCTACCTTAGGCAGCATCCTGACTACCCAACTGGATATCAGAATGGTTGACGTAGGAAGTCCTATGCTTGCAATGCACTCAATACGCGAACTTGCCGGAGTTGACGATCATTTATATATGAAAAAAGTTTTTGATGAATTTTACAAGTCGTAAAATGTTACTAACCCGTATTATGCAGTATATTTTAAAGTTTGACATAATGCATAGTGCGGGTTAATTCTAACATTCGTCTTCTTTTCTTTTTATACTGAAGACTCCTCTCCCCAAAGCAATTATTTTTTCTTTTTCATCAGGATGATAAATTGTCATTTCCGTAACAACGGTTCTTCTTCTTTTGCTCAAAACCCTGCCTTCTGCAATCAACTTTTTTGCCCTTCCGGGACGTATATAGTCAATTCTCATATCAATTGTTGCAACATCATCTTCCGGCGAAGTCATATAGGTCATAGCTGCAACACCTCCGGCAAGATCAATTGCAGTTGCGGTATACCCTCCGTGTAATCTTTTACTTCGCGGGTCTCCTATAAACTCCTCTCTGTAAGGAAATAATAATTTTACGTAGCCTTCATTAATTTCTAACACTTTCACTCCGATAAATTTTGCCATCGGAATTTTATTTTCTACTACATCAATAAATATTTTTTTAACAAAATCTTCCATTTTTAAGTCATTTTCAGAGAGAATTACAACCGGGCTGCTTTACAAAAGTAATTAATTAAATTTATTTATCGGCATAATAAACAGACGAAATTCCGAAAGCAAATTTCTTTGCCCC
>JALSMF010000467.1 GCA_026987795.1 Bacteroidales bacterium | reverse complement strand
TTGTTACGGACTTACAAAAAGTCTGTCTGAATTTGAAGATATTGAAATACTGTTTGTCGTTCCAAAACTATACGGAGACGAAGATAAGAGTGTCGCAAATCTGATAAATGCGGGAGATATTACCGTAAAGCAAAAAAAAACACATATAAAAAAACTCTTTAAAAAAGAAGAATACAACTCTGAAGAAGTTGATTATTCCTATGAAGAAAAACGGTATAAAAAAATATTCAGAGATATTGAATTTATAGAAGTAAAATCTAAACTTCAGCCATATTTGTCAGAAGAAGAATTTAATAAATTTCTGAAAGAAAAAAGAATTGAAAGCACAAACTTAAAAATTGATAAAACAGGAAAGCTGTTTTATGAAAAAAACGGAGTTATAAAAGAAATAAAGTTTGAGGATACCGAAGAGATATTTACGGAAACGGAAGGAAAATATAATTTTTCCGGCAAATACGGAAACAACCTTTTACAGGAAGTTTACTATTACGCACAAGTTGCGGCAGTAATAGCAAAAGAAAACGATTTTGACATTATTCATGCACACGATTGGCTGACAAACGCAGCAGGCATAGCAGCTAAAGAAATAAGCGGCAAACCTTTAGTAATACATGTTCATGCAACTGAGTTTGACAGAGGCGGTTACGACAGAACAGACAGTAGGGTATATGCCTTAGAAAAAGCCGGAATGGAAGCTGCAGACAAAATTATAACCGTAAGTAATTTAACAAAAAACACAGTAATTAATCAATACGGTATTAATCCGGAGAAAGTTCAAACTGTCTATAATGCTGTTGAACCGCAGGATGCAGAAAAAAAGATTTACACAAAAAACGTTAAAGAAAAAACCGTAACTTTTCTCGGAAGAATAACATATCAAAAAGGTCCCGCATATTTTATCAATGCAGCATATAAAGTGTTGCAAAAAACAGATGATGTGCGTTTCGTAATGGCAGGAAACGGAGACATGTTTCATGAAATGATAAGATACGCCGCCAAACTCGGCATAAGCGACAAATTTCATTTTACTGATTTTTTAAAAGGCGATGATGTCAACAGAATGTTTTCAATAAGTGATGTATATGTAATGCCGTCCGTTTCAGAACCTTTCGGAATATCTCCTCTTGAAGCTATGAGAGCAAACGTTCCCGTAATAATTTCAAAACAATCGGGAGTTGCCGAAGTAATAAAAAATGCCGTTAAAATTGATTACTGGGACGAAGACGCAATGGCAGACGCAATTTATGCAATAATAAAATATGACGGATTATCAAAAATGTTTGTTAAAGAATCAAAAAAAGAAGTTGACGAAATGAAATGGGATAAACCGGCAAGAGAAGTAAGGGAAATATACAAATCATTATTAAGATTATAAAAAACACATAACTATGCAACATATTTGTTTATACTTTCAAGTTCACCAACCTTTCAGATTAAAAAGATACCGCTTTTTTAACATCGGAAAAGACCGACAATACTTTGATGACTTTGAAAACCGTATACATATGCAACGTATAGCGTACGAAAGCTACCTGACTGCAAACAAAATACTTCTTGACTTAATTAAAAAGCATAAACGTAAATTTAAAGTCAGTTTTTCAATAACCGGAACAGCAATCGAACAAATGGAACTGTACGCTCCGGAAGTTTTGGAAAGTTTTAAAGAACTTGCCGATACCGGAAATGTTGAATTTCTTGCAGAAACTTATGCTCATTCTTTAATATCAATGTATAACAAAGATGATTTTAAAGCACAAGTAAAAGAGCATGTAAAACTGATAAGAAAATATTTCGGGAAAATACCTAAAGTTTTCAGAAATACAGAGTTAATATATGATAATTTAATAGGAGAATCGGTTGCCGAAATGGGATTTAAAGCAATGATTACCGAAGGTGCAAGGCATGTTCTCGGATGGAAAAGCCCGAATGTTCTGTACTATAACGTAATAAAGCCTGAACTGAAGCTCATTTTAAAAAATTACAAACTAAGTGACGATATAGCTTTCAGATTTTCAAATAAATCGTGGGATGAATATCCGCTGACAGCTGAAAAATATGCTTCTTGGATAGCCGATTTAGATAAAAAACAAGAAGTCGTAAATTTATTTATGGACTATGAAACATTCGGCGAACACCAAAAAGCAGAAACAGGTATTTTTGATTTTTTAAAAGCACTGCCGGGTGAAATCCTGAAACAAACAAACTTTAAATTTGCAACACCTTCGGAAATAGCACGTAAGCACGAGCCTGTCGCTCCGATGAATGTTCCGTATGCAATTTCTTGGGCTGACGAAGAGCGAGACCTTACGGCATGGCTCGGAAATGAAATGCAAAAAGAAGCATTCAACAAACTTTATGCTTTGTCTGATAAAATGAAATATATAAAACGTGCCGATTTACAAATTATATGGAGACACCTGCAGACAAGCGACCATTTTTATTATATGAGCACTAAAATACTGTCTGACGGTATAGTCCATGACTATTTTAACCCTTACGATTCTCCTTATGACGCTTTTATCAACTATATGAATGTTTTGAGCGACTTTACAATACAGGTAAACGAAGCGTATGAAAATGTTATACCTAAAGAACCGGAAGAGATTTTACAAAAAATAAAAGATTACGAACAAAAAATAAAAAATCTTTATGCAGAGCTTAAAAAGCCCGTAATGATTGAGAAAGTAAAACCTGTCTTTGCCGCAATCGAAAAAACGAAAGAAGATTTTAAAAAAAAGGTATCCGTAAAAAAGAAATAAAGCCGATTTCTGAGAAATCGGCAACACAGTTGCTTTATTAATCAAATACCGTAGCCGTTTTCAACTCTTCCCGGAGAAAGTCAATATCTTTTTGTTTTTCTGCATTACTCCTGTTCAGAAGTTCTGAAAGTATATTTGCGGCATCTGTCAGTATATCATTAATCTCATCAATATAAAAGAAAATCATCCCGGTTCTTCTGATAAAAAAGTCCGATAATGTTACCGTTGACTCATAGTTTACCGAATACTCCAACTCCGCCTTAAGCCAGGAAAGTTTTGTATTTCTGGTTTCCGCATAATAATCAAAAGCTTTTCCCGAAATTTTATCAATATTCATTCCGTATCGATAAAACAGTCTTTTAAATTCACTTACGGAAATTCCGGTTTGTTTTACCTCATCATATTTTTTATCTGCATATTCAATAAGATTAGACACATCCGGATAAAACGGAAACTCCCCGCCTGAAAGGCGCAAGTTTTTGGTTTGGCACTTGATGAATTCTCGCCCTTCTTTTTCTGCCAATCGTTTTGAAACAATTTTCACAACATTTTTTGCCATTATTCTGTACCCTGTCAGTTTTCCTCCTGCAATTGAAATAAGCCCGGTTTTTGAATGAAAAATTTCATCTTTTCTCGATAACTCCGAAGGGTCTTTTCCTTCTTCATGTATCAACGGACGCAATCCTGCCCAAGCTGATTTTACATCTTCGAATTTTAATTTTACCGCAGGAAAAATTCTGTTAACGGCACTTAACAAATAATTCACATCCTGTTTTGTTATTTTAGGATTTTTTAAATCATCAAAATAATCAGTATCAGTTGTTCCCACATACACTATATCTTGGCGAGGTATGGCAAAAACCATACGCTTATCTCCGGTATCAAAATATACCGAATGTTTCAAAGGAAACCTGTTTTTATCAAAGACAATGTGTATCCCTTTTGTATGATGAATACGTTTTCCTATCAAAGAATTATCTTTTTCTCTTAATTTATCGACCCAGGGACCTGTTGCATTAACAATATTTTTGGCATAAACAGAGAAAGAATCTCCCGATAAAACATCAAGGGCATTAACACCCTTTACCTTATTATTTTCATAAATAAAAGAATCAGCCTTTACATAATTTATACAATTTGCCCCGTATTCAGCAGCCTTTTTAATTACCTCAATCGTAAGCCGCGAATCATCGGTTTTGTATTCGTAATATAATGCACCTGATTTTAATATAGGGCTGTCAATAAGAGGTATTAAACTTACCACCTCTTCTTTTGAGAGCATTTTCTTTTGTTCTGTTTTTTTTACTCCGGCAAGAAAATCATATACATACAATGCCAGAGAAGTAGTAAATTCGCCGAGATTTCCGTCTTCAATTATCGGCAATATCATTTTCTCCGGTATCACTATATGGGCTGCATTCGTATGAACTATTTCACGCTCACGTCCCACCTCTCTTACCAAACCAAGCTCCAAATGCTCTAAATACCTTAATCCGCCGTGCACTAATTTTGTAGACCTGCTGCTTGTTCCGGCGGCAAAATCCTGCATTTCAATCAGAGCAACCTTCATTCCCCGAGTTACTGCATCCAAAGCTATGCCTGCACCTGTTATACCTCCGCCTATTACGAGTAAATCATATTCTGTTGAAACTAATTCTTCAACCCTGTCCTTACGCTTCAAATTTGAAAAAACCATATACTTATAAGTTTAAAAGAACAAAAGTATTTCTTTTAATTAAAAAAACGGGAATTTTCCCTTAATTTATCTTAATTAAAATATATTTTGGAAACAGGCAAAAAAATATTAATTTTGGTATGTTTTTTAACATAATTTAATCTTGTAATAATGGAAATAAAAAGAACCTTCGATTTTCTTGACAATGCTTTAGAGAAGTTTCCTAAAGATGATGCATTTTCCGTAAAAAGAAACGGTAAGTGGGAAAAATACAGTACGCAATACATAAAAGAAAAAGCTGATATGTTCAGTTGCGGGCTAATTGAACTCGGCTTTAAAAAAGGCGATAAAATAGCAACGGTTTCTAACAACCGACCGGAATGGAACATTGCAGATTTCGGAATGGAACAAATAGGGGTAGTACACGTTCCTGTTTACCCTACAATAGGAGAAACAGAATACAAGCACGTTCTTTCACACTCAGACTCAAAAATGCTGATTATTTCTTCAAAGGAACGATACGACTTTATCAACCCCATTGCGAAAAAAACAGATAATATAAAATACATTTATACATTCGATAAAATTGAAGGTGTTCCGTCTTTTGAAGAAATACTTAAACTCGGAGAAAAAAACAAAGAAAAACATAAAGACACGTTAATAAAAATGAGAGATGATGTTAAAGAAGACGACTTGTCATCAATAATTTACACATCCGGAACAACCGGTCTTTCTAAAGGGGTTATGATGACTCATAAAAACTTTGTAAGTAACGTTATTGATTCATCAGTTGCCGTTCCTAAAGATGCCGAACTCGGAATAAGTTTCCTTCCTTTAAATCATGTTTTTGAAAGAATGATTAACTACCTGTATATTTACTTAGGAATAAGGGTTTATTATGCCGAAAGTATGGAAACTATCATTGAAAACATACAAGAAGTTAAACCTCATTTATTTGCTGCAGTTCCTCGTATCTTTGAAAAACTTTACGATAAAATATACAGCAAAGGATTAGCCTTAAAAGGTTTGAAAAAAGTTATATTCTTCTGGGCTTTGAGACTCGGAGAAAAATATGACGAAACTAAAGATATGGGGGCATTTTATAATTTCAAACTGAAAATTGCAAACAAACTTGTTTTTGTAAAATGGAGAGAAGCCCTTGGCGGACAAATAAAATGTGTCGTTTCCGGCGGTGCTGCTTTGCAACCTCGCTTAGCTCGTGTTTTCGGAGCAGCAGGCATACCTGTTTTAGAGGGATACGGGCTTTCTGAAACCGCACCTGTTATAGCTGTTAATCGTCTCGGAAATGTTCGGGCAGGAGCAGTGGGAGAATTACTGGAAACTGCACAAGTCAAAATTGCAGATGACGGAGAAATATTATTTAAAGGTCCCAATTTAATGCCCGGATACTATAAAGATCCTGAAAAAACAAAGGAAGCTATTGATA
>JALSMF010000466.1 GCA_026987795.1 Bacteroidales bacterium | reverse complement strand
CAAAATCCCGATGAATATAAAAAACTTAAAACCACATTCAACACCCTGTCCGTTACGGAAATAGCCGGCATTGCAGGAAGTTTGGCAAATGAAAAATTTGTATTAAAATATAAACTTAATGAAGAAGATGTCAGTAAACTGTATAAAAATGTTGAAACATTACTGGATTCTGTTTCAAAAGAATATCTGCCTCTGCAAAATGCAATGGATTTTGTGGCTTCCGATAATCCGGAAACTCAACTTCAATCTTCAAGAGGAGATAAAATAAATTATCTGCCCTCAAAAAAACTGTCTCTTCTTGTTTCGTGGCCTGAGGCTGCAAAAAACGGAACTTTCACCGCTAAAGAGCTAAGCAAATTTGAAAAAAACATAAAATGGACACTTAACAAATCATACATTTATAAGAATGATATGGCTGTTTTGGAAATAATCGCACGAAATAATTGGACAAGACCTGTTTATTTTGCAACAAGCGTTCCCTCTCAAAATTATCAAGGACTCGGAAACTATCTTCGTCTAGACGGTTTTGCCTTACGACTTGTTCCTTTTAAAACAAATACCGATGACACTAAACTAAATACCGAAGTACTGTATAATATGCTTATGAACAAGGCAAAATGGGGAAATATTGACAAAAAAGACATATATACAGATAATTTTATCCTGCGAACAGTAAGAATAATGAACATAAGACAAAATTTTGCACTTCTTGCAGAAAGATTACTGGAAGAGGGCAAAAAAGAAAAAGCCGCACGGGTATTAGACAGGTGTATCAATATTATGCCGCATTATAATTTCCCTTACGGTTACGATATGTACAATATCGTAAAAGGATATTATGAAGCCGGAAAAAAAGAAAAAGCAAATGAAATTATTGAAGTTATTTATAACGATGCTGAAGAATACCTGAAATATTACGAGCATTTTTCCGGAAAATTCAGATACCAAATAATACAAGATAAAACAGAACTTTTAGTAACCTTAAATAAATTTTCGGAACTTGCCGAACAATATAATCAAAAAAACTTATCAGATAAACTATATAAAACCGTAAGTCTTTATTTAGAGCAGCAGTTTTAAAAAGTAAAAAAATAAAAATTTAGTTTTTCTTTTTTATAAATTATAAAACATTTATCTTTGTAATCCCTTAAAAAAGGAAAAAATCGGTCGCGTGGCCGAGTGGCTTAGGCAACGGTCTGCAAAACCGTGTACAGCGGTTCGAATCCGCTCGCGACCTCATAAAAGGAACAGGTTTAAAAACTTGTTCCTTTTTTATTTTCTGAAATCTGCCGTATAAATACAAGTTTTTTTATTATTTTGCACTTCATTTATAACTGATTTATGAGTGATATAATTCAACTACTGCCTGATTCAGTTGCAAATCAAATTGCTGCCGGAGAGGTTATTCAAAGACCCGCTTCCGTCGTAAAAGAGCTGGCAGAAAATGCCCTTGATGCCGAAGCCGATAAGATTACGATAAACATAAAAGATGCAGGACGAACTTTGGTTCAGGTAATTGATAACGGAAAAGGTATGTCTGAAACCGATGCTAGAATGGCTTTTGAACGCCACGCAACTTCAAAAATAAAAATGGCTGAAGACCTGTTTTCTGTTAAAACAATGGGATTCAGAGGCGAAGCTCTTGCATCGATAGCAGCAGTTGCAGACGTAGAACTAAAAACAAAAACCCATACAAGCGAGCTCGGAACTTACATTCATATTAAAGGCTCAAATTTAATAAAACAAGAAACCGTATCTTGTGAAAGCGGAAGTAATTTCAGTATTAAAAATCTGTTTTTTAATATCCCGGCAAGAAGAAAATTCTTAAAAAAAGATTCTACCGAATTTAAGCACATAATAACCGAGTTTAAAAAAGTTTCTCTCGCCAACCCTGAAATCAGTTTCAGCTTGTATCATAACGACAATATTATTTATAAGCCGGGAAAGGAAACCCTCATTAAACGGATAGTTAATCTTTTCGGCAAGTCATATGCTAAAAATCTGATTCCTGTCAGCAGTCGAACAAGCATACTAAACATAACCGGATACATCGGCACGCCCGAAACCGCAAAAAAACGAAATGACGACCAATATTTTTTTGTAAATAAGCGATTTATGCGACACGCATATTTCTACAAAGCGGTCTTATCAGCTTATGAAAGTATAATAAAACCGGATTTGCACCCTTCTTTTTTCCTGTATTTTGATATTGCTCCGGAGCATATCGACATTAATATACACCCTGCCAAAATTCAGATAAATTTTGATGATACACAAGGAATTTTTCAACTGCTGAGAGCAAGCGTAAAACAAGCACTCGGAAATTCAAATATCGTACCCTCCATTGATTTTGATACTGACGGAGCCGTAAATATCCCTTACTTAAAACGTGATAAACCGGATATTTATGAGCCGACTATTAATACAAACAACGGATACAACCCTTTTTCCGATGAAAAGCCGCGAACATCCTCTTTTATTTTCAAAAAAAATGTAAGGAAAGAACAGATACCTGATAATTGGGATGCCTTATATAAAAATTTCGATTCTGAAATAAATTTTGAAAAGAATACAACAAATACAAACACGGATTTTTATAAAAATCGTACCGAATTATTTCAATTTAAAAAAAAATACATCGTAACATTTTTAAAATCCGGATTATTAATAATAAACATAACAAGGGCTCACGAACGCATTATTTTTGAAGAGTTTATAAAAAAAGCAAAATACGGTAAAATCAACTCCCAAAAGTTAATTTATCCTGTTGAAATTCAGCTCAATGAAGACAGTATAGACTATTTAAAAGCAGCAGAAGACATTTTAAAAGATATTGGTTTTATTTTAGAATTTACCGAAAATGACCTTGTGATAATAAAAGGTATGCCCGATTTCTTATTTTCGGCAAACCCGAAAGAAATTTTGGAAGCAGTTTTAATTCAGGTAAGAGACGATGCAGAGCTTCTTGAAAAAAATGCACTTGAAAATCTTGCCGAAGTAATAGCCAAAAAAAACTCAATGAGTTTTGCAAAAGTGCTTGCCGAAGAAGAATTACAAGAATTGGTAAACCGTTTGTTTCTTTGCAGCAACCCCTCTTATACAAAAGACGGCAGAAAAATTATACATAAATTCTCAAACTCTGAAATTGACAGTCTTTTTTAATGACGAAAGAAATTCTCATACCTGAAATAGGAAGCATAAAGATTACAAAAAAACGAGGTGTTAAAAGAATGATTTTAAAAGTTAAGCCCTCCGAAAAAGTAGTTATGACCGTTCCTTATTCCGTTTCTTTCAGTTCCGCAGAAAATTTTATTAATGAAAAAAAAGATTGGATTATCCGGAGCTTAAAAAAAATTGCCGAAAGAGAAAATTTGAAAACTGTTTTCACTCCCGAAACTGTTTTTTCAACAAAAAAACACAAACTCTGTTTCATAAAATCCGAAAAAAACCATATAAAAATAAGCCCGAGTAAAATAAAAGTATTCTACACTTCAAGAAATATGTTTGAAAGCACCGGCTTTCAAGAGTATATCCGAAACGGAATTATTGAAACACTGCGTAATGAAGCAAAAAACTATTTACCGGAAAGAACCGATATTCTGGCTCAAAAATTCGGGTTTAAATACGAAAAAGTAAGCGTAAGAAATGCAAGAACCCGATGGGGCAGCTGCTCCGGCAAAAATAATATAAGCCTTAATATTCACTTGATGCGACTTCCGGAATATCTTTCCGATTACGTAATTTTACACGAACTTTGCCATACGATTGAAAAAAATCACGGTAAAAAATTTTGGACACTATTGGACAGGGTTACCGGAAATGCAAAAAAACTTGACAAGGAACTTAATAATTACAATCCGAATATTTTTTAAATAAAAAGTCTTATATTGTATTCCGATTTTTTTGTTTATTTTTGCTCATTAATCTAATAAGTTTTTTAAAATTAATATGGCAACAACAGCAGATTTCAGAAACGGAATGACTTTAGAATTTAAAGGAGATTTATATAAAATAGTCTATTTTCAGCACGTAAAACCGGGAAAAGGACCGGCTTTTGTCAGAACAAAATTAAAAAACCTGTCAACAGGAAAAGTTTTGGAAAACACTTTTACATCCGGCGTAAAAGTTACGGAAGTAAGAGTAGAAAAACACCCCTATCAGTTTCTTTACAAAGACGATTTAGGATACCATTTTATGCACCAAAAAACTTACGAACAAATATCCCTGCAGGAACACTTGGTTGATAATAACGACCTGCTTAAAGAAGGACAAGAAGTAGAAATGCTTTTTCGCACAGAAAACAATCAGGTTTTATCCTGCGATTTACCCCCGTTTGTAGAGTTGGAAGTTACATATACCGAACCCGGATTTAAAGGAGATACGGCATCATCTTCCGCCACTAAGCCCGCAACTCTTGAAACCGGGGCTGAACTTAAAGTACCGCTGTTTATTAATATAGGAGATAAACTGAAGATAGACACCCGAACACGAGAATACTCAGAGCGAGTAAAATAAAATTTGCTTATGGCAAAAAGTTCATCCATAAAACGCCTCAAATTTTGCAATTTCAAGTTGGACGCTTTACTTGAAATTACAAATGCAATTAACGAAAATTTATCCGTAGATAAACTTCTTGAAACTTACGAGCATATCCTTCTTGATGAATTAAAAATAGGAAAAGTTCTTGTATTTGCAAAATCTGACAAATGGGAAATTATGCTCAAATCCGGTCTGAAAAAAGATGATATTACAGGAATTGACATAGAAAAAGACCTGTCAGAACACGAAGAAATAACCGGAACCTCATCGTCAGACAATAAATTTCTTTCGGCTTTTGACTTTATAATTCCGGTTTATCACGATATTAATGCAATTGCCTATGTTCTTATCGGAGACGTTGATGAAGAAAAAGAAGGTGTCAGCCCCACAATAAAGCATCTGCGATTTATTCAAACTCTTACAAACATTATTTTTGTTGCAGTAGAAAATAAACGTTTGTATGAAGAAAACCTTAAACAAGAAAGAATAAAAAAGGAAATGGAGCTTGCATCTCGTATGCAGTCTATGCTTGTGCCCGACACCGACTTATTCCCGAAAAACAAAGATATATTCATAACCTCTTTTTACCTGCCGCATTTTGACGTAGGCGGAGATTATTTTGACTTTGAACAACTGTCTGACAGCCAGTATTTTTTCTGCGTAGCAGATGTATCCGGCAAGGGTATTTCGGCAGCACTTTTAATGTCTAATTTTCAAGCAAGTTTAAAAGCATATCTCACAACGGGCATTAAATTACCTGAATTAGTCAGACTACTTAATATAAGAGTTGTAGACAGTGCACAAGGTGAAAAATTTATAACTTTTTTTGCCGGAAAGTATAATTCGGTAACCCGAGAGTTAAGATACATAAATGCCGGACACAACCCGCCTCTTCTTTACGATAAAAAAATAAAAAAACTTACCGAACTCAAAGAAGGATGCCCCGGAATAGGAATGCTTGACGAAATCCCTTTCATTAACGAAGGCATCAGAATACTTGAAAACTCTTCAAAACTTATTTGCTTTACAGACGGGCTTGCCGAACTTGAAAACAACAATAACGAAGAAATAGGCTTAGCTGAACTTGAAAAATGTATGATAAACAACGAATCTGTTGACAAAAACTTTGAATGTCTGAAAAAATCTTTAAATCTGAAAAAAGGGAACCCTGCACTTTTTGACGATATAACTATACTCGGAATTGATTTTTTATAATGTAGTGAATATTAAAATACAACAATATCATTATCAGAATATTGCATTTTACATGTAGTATTAGGCATATCCTGAAATATGAAAAATGCCAATATTTTATACAGATATTTTTAGCACAAATCTAAAATAATTTA
>JALSMF010000465.1 GCA_026987795.1 Bacteroidales bacterium | reverse complement strand
ACAAAACACTGCACCCTGTCCACTTCTCCGTCGTAAATATGGAATATAATAAGCAAAAAGAAGAGTTTGATATTTCAATAAAATTATTTGCAGACGATTTTGAAAAAATTATAAACAAAAACTACAGTACAACCCTCAATCTCGGAAAAGACAGTCAGATAAAAGACTATAATAAATTCATTGACAAATATATAAAAAACCATCTAATCATTATTTTTGACAAAAAAAATGCAGGAAAAAGAATGTCTCAAGACAAAATAATTTTAAAGCCTGAAGAAAATTCTATTTGGATTTATTACAAACTAAAATATAAAAAACCTTACAAAGTAACTGTAAGAAATACTGTAATGACAGATCTTTACAATGACCAAAAAAATTTATTTATTTTTACCGTCGGCAAATTTCAGGAAGCAAAAAAATTTGAAAAAAACGACACCGATTTGCAATTTGTTGTTAAATAACTTATATTTCACCGAACTTTATTTAAAATGAAAAAAACTGCACTGTATATTATATCTTTTTTGCTTTCATTCAATTTATTCGCCACACATAATCGTGCCGGAGAAATTACTTATAAGCATATATCCGGAAATACTTACGAGATTACACTAATAACATATACATACACCCCCAGTGCCGCAAACGAAACAAGAAATGTTTTAACAATGCAGTGGGGTGACGGAACAAGTTCTGAAATACCCCGAATTAATATTCAGTATTTACCTAACGATATTCAAAAAAACACATACATAATGCAACATACCTTTCCGGGAGCCGGCGTATATCAAATAGTTATGTCAGACCCGAACAGAAACAGAGGCATTGTGAATATCCCGGAATCGGTAACTGTTGTATTTACTATAAAAACAACACTTAAAATCGACCCCGACATAGGAGCAAACAACACCCCTATACTTCTAAATCCGCCTGTAGATAAAGCCGCATTGGGACAAATATTCATACATAACCCGAATGCTTACGACCCCGACGGCGACAGCCTTTCATATAAAATAACAGTTTGCCTCGGAGACAACGGTCAGCCCATCCCGGGGTATACTTTCCCTGCCGCAAGCAACGACTTATACGTTGACCCTGTTTCGGGCGATTTTGTCTGGGACGCACCCGTACAAATAGGAGAATACAATGTTGCCATGCTTATTGAAGAATGGCGAAACGGTATAAAAATAGGAGAAATAGAACGAGATATGCAAATTGAAGTTCAAGAAACAGATAACCGACCGCCTGTAATAAACGACTTGCCGGATTTCTGTGTTACGGCAGGAAATACAATAAACTTTGACGTTACAGCTATAGACCCTGACGGTGACGATATAATACTGTCTGCATCCGGAGGCGTTTTTCAATTTACAAACAATCCTGCAATATTTCCGGAAACTTCCGGAGCGAGCCCTTTAACTGCAACTTTTCACTGGGAGACACTTTGTGAGCACATCAGAAAACAACCTTACAACATACTTTTCAAAGCAACGGACCAAAACCCTGAAGTTCAACTAACGGCATACAAAAACGTGATGGTTACGGTAGTAGCCCCTGCTCCGCAAAACCTTACGGCAACACCCGGTTCAAACTCCGTAATTCTGAACTGGGATTCTTATCAATGCGACAATGCAGCAGGATTCAGAATATACAGACGAAGCGAACCTTACAATTTTACTCCTGCCGAATGCGAGACAGGAATACCGCCAAACTCAGGATACGTGCTTGCAGGATACGTAACAGGCTCATCGGCAACAAGTTTTGAAGACGACTTTAACGGCTACGGATTACCGCAAGGATATAATTGGTGCTATAGAATTATTGCATTTTTTGATGACGGAGCAGAAAGTTATGTTTCAAACGAAGTATGCACCGAACTCATCAGAGCTGCACCCGTTATTACAGAAACAAACGTAACATACACCGATGAGCAAAACGGAAGCATTCACCTTACATGGATGCAGCCGACAGAATTTGACACGGGAACTTACCCCGGACCGTATAAGTACATTATAAAATCAAGTGCAGGACAAATCTGGGAAAACTTTACTGACATCGGGGAAAATAACGGAATTACGGATACAACTTTTACAGATACGCTTATCGACACAAAAAACAACGGAAAATCTTATGAAATAGGACTTTACAATCAAAACGGAACCGACTGGGAACTTATAGGAAGCAATTCTCACAGCTCTTCATTATTTATAGAAGGCATTCCGGGCGACAGGAAAATGACAATAAAAATAAACGATAATACGCCTTGGACTAATTATATTTACACTCTGTATCGTAAAAGATCCGATTCTGATTGCAATGCAAACGCAATACCTTACGACTCAATAGCCTCTTTTATCGGAACTCAATATACCGACAAAGGATTAAGTAATGACTCAAATTATTGGTATAAAATAAAAAGTTACGGGCAATACGGTTTAGATTTTATTCCGAAACCTTTGATTAATTACTCACAAGAAATTTGTGTATCTCCGCAGGACACAATACCTCCCTGTCCTGTCAGCCTTACACTCTCAAGCGATTGCGATTTATTTCAAAATTATCTGTCTTGGACAGTTAATACCGAATGTGCTCCGGATATTGATAACTTCCTGATATTTTATTCCGATACAACAGTCGGAGCATTTCAACTTATTGATACAATTACCGACAACACAGTAAGAAACTATATTCACGCACCCGAAGAGTCTCTCGGCGCATGCTATGTTGTTTCGGCACAAGATTCTGCCGGCAACTATATAAAACCTGAAGAACTTACAAGAGTTTGTATAGACAATTGCGATTATTACGAACTCCCGAATGTTTTTACTCCGAACGGCGACGGTATTAACGACCTTTTTAAACCTTATCCGTATAAATTTGTTGAAAAAATTGATATGACAATTTATAATCGTTGGGGTAACGAAGTTTTCAAAACCGAAGACCCTGATATTAATTGGGACGGAAAAGATTTTGTAACCGGAAAACCGGTATCTGACGGTGTGTATTACTATATCTGCGATGTTTATGAAAAACGCCTGTCCGGCATATCAGTAAGAAACATTGCCGGGCTTATCAGAATATTCGGAAATAACGGAAATTCAAAAACAGAATAAAATGAAAACTATCAGACTGACATATATTCTCTCTTTTTTAATACTGCAAACAACTTTTATTTTTTCTCAGGAAAAAAATTCAATTTATCAAAAAGCTTATGCCGAATACGTAAAAAAAGACTACAATAATACCGTTAATATCCTTAAAGATGATAATTTGCCGTCTGTAAAAACCGACAGATATTTAATGCTGAAAGGAGATGCATATTTTAAACTTAAAGATTTTGAAAATGCATTAAAATATTATAAAAAAGCTTTCAAACTGAAAAATAAAACAGCTGCATTAAAAATTGCAGAATGCTTTGCCGAAACAAATCAACATTATAAAGCCGTTGAATATCTTAAAATTTACCTGAAATATCCCGACAAACTTCTCCGCTCCGAAATTAAACTCCTGCCCTCTTTTTCAAATTCAGAAAATGAAAAAGTATGGATAAATTTTTGGAAAGAAAAACATTACAGCAGTTACGAACAAAAACTTGACGAAGCAAAATACCAAATCTCAAAAGAAAATTTTGCAGAAGCTTTTGACATCCTGGATAAATTAATTATAAAAAACCAAAAAAGACACAGGGCATTTGAAATGAGAGGCGATTTACTAATGCTGACAAAAGATCCTAAAGCAGCTGCAAACTCATACTTAAAAGCATCGAAAATAAAAAAACGTAATTTAACATATAAAACTAAGGCTGCAAATGCTTACCGACTTGCAGATAAAAACAAAATCGCCGATAAAATATATACGGAAATCATAAATACCGATTTTTACAGCCCCGAAATACTGATTAATAAAGCAAAAAACGATATAAAATTAAAAAAATACGACTCGGCAAAAAAAAGTATTAATACATTTTTATCATTTTTCCCGGATAATGCCGAAGCTCATTTTATTAAAGGGAAATTATCATATTTACAGTCAGAATACATAAATGCTCTCGAAGAACTTAATGAAAGCATAAAAAAAGACCACAGCAAATACGAATATTTTATATATTGCGGAGATGCTTATTTCAAAACCAAAACCTACGAATCTGCCGTAAATAATTACCTTATGGCTCTCGACCTAAATCCGAAACTGCCCGAAGTATGGTATAAAAAAGGAATAGCAGAAATTAAACAATATAAATACAAAGAAGCGTGTGAAGATTTTAAAAAAGCAAAATCTATGAACTACAACAAAGCCGATGATTATTTGATAAAATATTGCAAATAAATTTTATTCATTATTGAAATATAGCTTTTTTTGCACAAAAAATTTAAAATATGGACAACAAAAACGAAATAGATTTATTTGAACTGCTTATAAAAATTTACTTATATTTAAAAAAATACTATTTAGTTATAATAATTGCCGTTCTCTCAGCAGTAGTCTTTACGTTTGCAAAAAACTATTCGTCTCCGGAAAAATACACATCATCGATGATATTATCAGTAAAACCGGATAATAACTATATGTATGCAATAACTTTAAAGGAATACGCCAAACGTTACGAAAAAAATCCGGCAGAAATAATTACGGGAATTATAAGCCAAGCAAATGAAATGCTGAAAAACGGAAACACTGAAATTCTGGCAAAAAAAATGAACATTGACACTAAAGATTTAAAACACTTAAAGTCAATATCTTCAATATATAAATTTGACAAAAACGAAGCTCCCGGAAGTATAGTAAAAGTAAATGCAACAGCATCAAATAAAATTATCTTTAACAATCTCGGAAACGGAATTATTAATCTCATAAATAATAATTCATATGTTAAAAGTAAAACAAGTGAAGATTCGTTAATGATTATAAATATTATAAAAACAACAGACAAAAAAATTAAAGAACTTGACAGCCTGCAGGAAAAATTCCTGAAAGACGGAAAAATAAACGATTTAATAATATTTAAAGACAATTCTTTTTTCGGTGAAAGTATTATGATGACTTCATTGAAAGAAAAACTGAAAAACGAACTGCAAAATATAAAACAAGCAAAACTTGTCGAAAATTTTTATACACCCGGAGCCGTAAAAACAAGTATAAAAACAGCATTAATAATAAATACAGCCGTTTCTTTATTTTTTGCCGTCTTTATTATCGCCGTCATTGTTTTCATAAAAAAAGCTAAAGATTACGAAAAGAACAGAAACAATTCTTAATTTTATGATTAAGTATAAAATTGTAACCGCTTCGGAAAATCCGGTAAAAAAACAAGCCGTAAAAGATGCTTTTACAGAAGTCTTTAAAAAAAACGAACTTATTTTTTTATCAACATCTGTTCCTTCCGGTGTCTCCGACCAACCTAAAAACAATGAAGAAACTTTTAACGGAGCAAAAAACAGAGCCGAAAATGCAAAAACAAAAATTCAGGATGCCGATTTCTGGGTAGGAATTGAAGGCGGAACCGAAAAAAACAAAAACGAAACCCGAGCATTTGCCTGGATTTACATTATCTCCGACAACAAAACAGGAAAAGCAAAAACAGCAAGTTTCTTTTTGCCGAAAAAAATAACAGACTTACTCGACAAAGGATATGAACTCGGAGAAGCAGATGATATTATTTTCAATAAAAAAGACTCAAAAAAGAAAAACGGAGCAGTAGGTATCCTTACAAAAAATACTGTTTCACGAGCACAATATTACAAACAAGCCGTTATTTTAGCCCTTATTCCGTTTATTAATAACGAACTTTATTAAAAATTATGAACCTTAAAGAAATAATGCTTTGGCGATATGCCGTAAAAAAATTTGACGAAACAAAAAAAGTCAACAAAGAAAAATTAAACAAAATACTCGAAATCACAAACCTGACT
>JALSMF010000464.1 GCA_026987795.1 Bacteroidales bacterium | reverse complement strand
GTGTCGACGGTTTTAAAACAGAAATTGAAGAATTCGGAAAATGTTTCGGAACAGAAGACTTTAAAGAAGGAACCAATGCTTTTATGAACAAGCGAAAACCTGACTTTCCCGGAAAATAATCTTATAGAAAAAATAAAACATCTAATCAAGTAATTTATACATTTCGTCAATCAAAAAACGGAAAAACATAAATCATTTTTATGTTTGCAGCAACAATTAAAACCTAATCAGTATATAAATTAAACATTAATTCAGTAATTTAAAACTTACACTTGAAAAGAAAAAAAAGGGATACCGTAAAAGTGTCTCTTTTTTTTTACATTTGCCCGCAAAAAACAATGCCTGTATTTTTATTTGATAAAATTATTTTCGGCCCGGTAAAAAGCCGAAGACTCGGAGTATCTCTGGGCATAAACCTGTTACCTTTAGATTATAAATATTGTAATTTTGACTGCATCTACTGCGAATGCGGCAGAACTTACAAAAACAAGTTTAAAGGAAAAAAATTTCACGACAGAACAGAAATAAAGCAAAGATTAGAAGAAGTTTTAAGCAAAATGACATCCGAAAACAACCCTCCGGATGTCATAACTTTTGCAGGTAACGGCGAACCCACCATGCACCCTGACTTTGAAGGAATAATAGACGATACTGTCGAATTGAGAAACAAGTATTTTCCGGAAGCTGAAATTGCCGTCCTTTCAAATTCAACCCTAATCAGTAAAAAAAGTGTTTTCAGAGCTCTCAATAAAGTTGATGAAAATATTTTAAAGCTTGACTCAGCAAATGACAAAACCCTAAAATTAATGAATAACCCTCCTGCCGGGTTTACAGTCAGCAAATTAACGGAAAACCTAAAGGCATTTAACGGAAATTTAACAGTTCAAACAATGTTTATTACAGGAACTTATAACGGTAAATCTGTTGACAACACAAGCAATAAAGAAGTCGAAGAATGGATTAACCTTCTGAAAGAAATAAGACCCGAAAAAGTAATGATTTACACGGTTGAACGAGACACACCTTCCGAAAACATAAAAAAAGTCAAGCCGGACAAGCTTTACAAAATAGCAGAAAAAGTAAAAAAAGCAGGTTTTAAAGTTCAAGTTTCTGTATAAATAAAAAACAATTTCATATTTAAATTATCAATTTTAACTTTGTCCGCTTAATATATACACATTTTGTATTTGTGTATAAAATTTTAAAATTATGATAAAAATCACATTTCCCGATAAAACCGTTAAAGAATTTGATAAAGGTATTACAGGTATAGAAATAGCAAAAAGTATCAGTCACGGGCTGGCAAAAGAAGTATTGTCAGTAGGCGTAAACGGAGAAACTTACGATTTAACACGTCCTGTTACAGAAGATGCAGAAATAGTATTTTACAAATGGGACGACGATGAAGGCAAACATGCTTTTTGGCACTCATCGGCACACCTTATGGCAGAAGCGATAGAAGCACTTTACCCCGGAGTGAAACTATGGGTAGGTCCGGCTGTTGAAAACGGATTTTATTACGACATTGACCTTCCGGAAGGAAAAACAATAAGCGAAAAAGATTTTCCGGCTTTAGAAAAAAAGATGCTTCAATTAGCTCAACAAAAAAATAATTATATCAGAAAAGATGTAGCCAAAGATGAAGCGTTAAAATATTATTCAGAAAAAGGAGACGAATATAAAGTAGATTTAATTGAAGGATTAGAAGACGGAAAAATTACTTTTTATAAACAAGGAAATTTTACCGATTTATGTCGCGGTCCGCACTTACCGAATACCGGATACATAAAAGCCGTAAAAATTATGAGTATAGCCGGAGCATATTGGAAGGGCGATGAAAAGAACAAACAACTTACACGCATTTACGGAATTAGTTTCCCTAAAAAAAAGCTGCTGGACGAATACCTGTCAATGCTTGAAGAAGCAAAAAAACGCGACCATCGTAAAATAGGAAAAGAACTTGAATTATTTACTTTTTCAAGCCGAGTAGGACAAGGATTGCCGCTGTGGTTACCCAAAGGAGCAATGCTGCGCGAAAGACTTGAAAATTTCCTTAAAGGCGTTCAAAAAAAATACGGTTACGAGCCGGTTATTACTCCGCATATAGGACAAAAAGAACTTTACGTAACATCCGGACACTATGCAAAATACGGAAAAGACAGTTTTCAGCCGATACACACACCGGCTGAAGGTGAAGAATTTTTGCTGAAGCCGATGAATTGTCCTCATCATTGCGAAATTTACAAAAGCAAGCCTCGTTCATACAAAGATTTACCTGTCAGATATGCCGAATTCGGAACCGTTTATCGCTACGAACAAAGCGGAGAATTACACGGACTTACGCGAGTCAGAGGATTTACGCAAGACGATGCACATATCTTTTGCCGTCCCGACCAATTGAAAGAGGAATTTATTAAAGTTATTGATATTGTCTTGTATATTTTTAAAACTCTGGATTTTGAAAATTTCACCACACAAATTTCATTACGAGACAAAGAAGACAAAAGCAAATACATAGGGTCTGACGAAAATTGGGAAAAAGCAGAAGCTGCCATCGTTGAAGCATGTGAAGAAAAAGGATTAAAAACCGTTATCGAATACGGAGAAGCTGCATTTTACGGACCTAAACTCGATTTTATGGTAAAAGACGCTCTCGGCAGAAGCTGGCAACTCGGAACAATTCAGGTTGATTATAACCTGCCCGAGCGTTTTGAATTAGAATACACCGGAAGTGACGACAAAAAACACCGTCCGGTAATGATTCACCGTGCACCTTTCGGCTCAATGGAACGTTTCGTTGCCGTATTAATTGAACATACAGCAGGAAAATTCCCCTTATGGCTTACATCCGAACAAGTTGCAATTCTGCCCGTAAGCGAAAAATTTAATGACTTCGCTCACAATATCAAAACAAAATTGAACAACTCGGACGTAAGAACAATTGTTGACGACAGAAATGAAAAAGTCGGTAAAAAAATAAGAGACAACGAGATGAAACGTATTCCCTATATGGTAATCGTCGGCGAAAAAGAACTCGAATCAGGAATGCTTTCAATAAGAAAACAAGGGGAAGGAGAAATCGGCAAAATGACAATTGAAAATTTTGCAAAATTTATCAGCCAAAGAGTTGCAGAAGAATTAAAATAAATTATATCTTTGCGAATTAAAATTTTTTTAGTAACTAATAGGAGGAATAAAAATCGCAAAAAGAAGGTCAAATTTTAAAGGTCGAAAACAAGACGACTTAAAGTATAAGTATAAAACCGGCAGATACATTACTGCCAAAACCATAAGATTAGTCGGTGATAACGTAGAAGCAGGTATTTATTCTTTAGATGAGGCATTGAAAATTGCAGATAATTTAGATATGACTCTGGTAGAAATATCTCCCAATGCAAATCCGCCAGTCTGTAAAGTTACCGACTATCAGAAGTTTATATTTGAACAAAAGAAAAAACAAAAAGAGCTCAAATCAAAACAGCAAAAAGTTGTTGTTAAAGAAATAAGATTCGGACCTAATATTGACGAGCACGATTTTAATTTTAAACTTGAACACGCAAAGAAATTTCTTGAAAGCGGATTTAAAGTTAAAGTCTTTGTTTTTTTTAAAGGTCGGACAATTATATATAAAGACCAAGGGAAAATAAAATTATTAGAATTCGCACAGGCATTGGAAGATGTAGGAAAAGTTGAAAAAATGCCTGTTTTGGAAGGAAAAAAAATGATAATGTTTATTGCCCCTTTAAAAAAGTAAGTTCAGAAATCAAATACAAATATTTGAATTATTAATTTAACAAAAAAGGAGAAGAAGATTATGCCTAAAATGAAAACAAAAGGCGGAGCGAAGAAAAGGTTCAGATTAACAGGAACCGGAAAAATTAAACGAAAACATGCTTATAAAAGTCATATTCTGACTAAAAAAAGTAAAAAGCGTAAAAGAAATCTAGGGTACGATGCTATCGTCCACAAAGCTGACGACAGAAACGTAAGACAACTTCTCGCTATAAAATAAGTATTTTCGGTTTTAATACCCGGTTGAATGTTTATAAGAACCCTAAATAAGGTCGCATTCGCTAAAAATTAACAAAATTATTAACACGAAAAAAGGCAGTAAGAGTTATTAACAATAACCGCCTTATTCAAAAAAACTAAAAATTATGCCGCGTTCAGTAAATGCAGTGGCTTCAAGAGCCAGAAGAAAAAAAGTCCTGAAACAAACAAGAGGTTACTTCGGAAGAAGAAAAAATGTTTGGACAGTAGCAAAAAATGCACACGAAAAAGCATTGCAATATGCTTACAGAGACAGACGAAACAAAAAAAGAAGTTTCAGAGCATTATGGATTCAAAGAATTAATGCAGGTGTAAGACAATATGATATGTCTTATTCCGAATTTATGGGAAAATTAAACAAAAAAGGTATCGAACTTAACAGAAAAGCTCTTGCCGATTTGGCAATGAATCATCCTGAGGCTTTCAAAGCAATAGTTGATGCCGTAAAATAAAAGTAAAAAAACTGTAAGATTTCTGAATGAATTTAAGCCCGATTATATTTCGGGCTTTTTATTTATATTTGCATAAAATAAAGTTAAGCTATGAAAATCGCACTTATCGGCTACGGAAAAATGGGCAAAGAAATTGAAAAAATTGCCATTGAAAGAGGACACGAAATTATATTCAAATTTGATGTCAATAATAAAAACGAATTTACGCCCGTAAACCTGAAAAAAGCCGATGTTGCAATAGAATTTACCCAACCCGATTCGGCATACGATAATTATCTGAAATGTTTTGAGGCAAATATTCCCGTTGTATCCGGAACAACCGGTTGGCTCGATAAATTGCCCGAAATAAAGAAACAATGTAAGGAAAACGGACAAACATTTTTTTATGCTTCAAATTTCAGCATCGGAGTTAATTTGTTTTTCAAACTTAATGATTATCTCTCAAAACTAATGAATAAAGCCGGAGGTTACGATGTATGTGTTACGGAAACACATCATACCGAAAAAAAAGACGCACCGAGCGGAACGGCAATTACTGTTGCAGAAAGCATAATTTCAAATTTTAAAAATAAAAAAACTTGGGTAAAAGAAAATACCGTTAATGAAACGGAACTTGTAATTCGTTCGTTTCGTGAAGGAAAAGTTCCGGGAATACATACCGTAAAATACGAATCAGACGTTGATTATATTGAAATTACACACAGTGCAAAAAGTCGAAAAGGCTTTGCTCTCGGTGCTGTTTCTGCAGCAGAATTTACGCAAAAAAATAAAGGTTTTTTAACAATGGACGATTTATTAAACTTTTAAAATAAAATTTAGTTACTTTGAGAACAAAATAATTAAATCCCGAATATGAAAAAATATTTTAATTTCTTAAAAAACAAGTACTTCAAAGTTATTTTTTGGTCTGTAGTATATTTACTGTTTGTAGTATGGATAGGAAGTTGGTGGTTGTTGCTAGGCTTGCCGATTATTTTCGACTATTATATATCTAAAAAAGTAAATTGGACTTTCTGGAAAAAAAGAGACTTAGAAGAAAAAAGCAAACTGATAGAATGGGTTGATGCTCTTGTATTTGCCGTTATTGCAGCTACAATTATAAGAAGCTTCTTTATCGAAGCATATATGATACCCACTTCCTCGCTCGAGAAATCTCTGCTGGTAGGAGATTACCTTTTTGTAAGCAAAGTAAGCTACGGTCCGAGGATGCCTATGACTCCGCTTGCCATTCCGTTTACTCATACTTTTCAGGGCAGCACTTTTAAACCTTATTCCGAATTAATAAAAGCACCTTATAAAAGACTGAAAGGTTTCGGCAACGTGCAAAGAAACGATATTGTCGTTTTTAACTTTCCGGAAGGCGATACCGTTGCTCTTGAACGTTCCGCTGAAAGTTATTATAAAATTGTCA
>JALSMF010000463.1 GCA_026987795.1 Bacteroidales bacterium | reverse complement strand
AAAGTCGTAAAAATAAAATGAACAGATATTTCGTCATAGTGCTGATTATTTTTTCGATTTCCGTTAAATTAAACGGACAAACCGACTTAACACAAACCGTAAGAGGTACGGTAATCGACAAAGAATCGCAAAGTCCCGTGCCGGGCGTAACGGTTTTAATCCTTAATTCAAACCCGCAAATTGTTTCCGTAACCGACAATGAAGGATATTTTCGTTTGGAAAATGTTCCCGTCGGCAGAATTACACTGCGGGCAATGATGCTTTCCTACCATCCTTTTGAATTAAGAAATTTAGAACTGAAATCGGGAAAAGAACTTGTTTTAACAATTGAGATGACCGAAAATGTTGAAGATATAGGTGAAGTAGTTATAAAAGCAAATCGAAAAGATAAGCCGATTAACGAAATGGCGGCAGTAAGTGCCCGCTCATTTACCGTTGAAGAAACCGAACGCTACGCCGGCACTTGGCTCGACCCGGCACGTATGGCGGCAAATTATGCCGGTGTAATGGCTGTCGGAGACCAACGTAACGATATTATAATCAGAGGTAATTCGCCTTTGGGTTTGCTGTGGAAATTAGAAGGCATCAGCATTCCGAATCCGAACCATTTCGGAACTTTGGGGACAACCGGCGGACCTATCAGCATACTGAATAACAACCTTTTGGATAACTCCGATTTTTTTACCGGTGCCTTTCCGGCAGAATACGGCAACGCACTTTCAGGTGTTTTTGATTTGAAAATGCGAAAAGGAAACAACGAAAAATACGAATTTACGGCACAAGCCGGTATGAACGGTTTGGAATTCGGCAGCGAAGGACCGTTTTCAAAAAAATCAAAAGCATCTTATCTTGTAAATTACAGATATTCGACTTTGGCTGTTTTTAAATATTTGGATATTCATTTCGGCGTAAGCGGTGTTCCGGAGTTTCAGGATTTATCGTATAAAATTAGCATTCCGACCGAAAAAGCGGGAACTTTTGCATTTTTCGGCGTAGGCGGATTCAGCACCATAGAAGTTCTCTATGACGACAAGAAAAAAGACGATTGGTCTTTCGGCAGAAACGAACTGAACTTTAAATTCGGCTCGGGAATGGGCGTTGCCGGAATTTCCCATTTCTACGCTTTTGATAATTCATCGTATTTAAAAACCGTATTTGCCGTTTCCGGAACCTATTCTTCGGCAAGAGCCGACTCGGCAAATACGGATGAACTTACGGTTTTCTACGGCGACAATTCTTGGGAGAAGAAATATTCGGCTTCAACAAAATATACTAAAAAATTTAATGCAAAAAACACTTTCAACTCAGGCATTACGCTTGATTTATACAATGTTCAATACGAAGACAGTGCACTTTTGCCGGATTATTCTTACATATATTTGTCGGAAGTAAGCAATGAAACAATGACCTTAATCGGTGCATTTTCTCAATTCAAACATAAATTCAGCAATAATTTATCTTTGATAAGCGGACTTCATTTTCAGGATTTTACGCTTAACGGAAATTATTCTTTTGAACCGCGCATCGGCTTGAAATGGAATTTTATTCCGAAACACAGCATAGGCATAGGTGCGGGAATTTTAAGCCAAATGCAACCGCGTTTATTTTATTTTCGCGAAACGCACATAAACGATACGACATATTTCACCAATAAAAACCTTAAATTTTCAAAAAGCAAGCAACTTGTAATTTCTTATAACTACCTGATTAACAAAGATTTAAGACTGAAACTTGAAAGCTATTATCAATATCTTTACGATATTCCGGTTGAAAAAAAATCTTCGAGTTTTTCGATGATAAATTACGGAACGACTTTTTTTGAAGTAAGACAGGACAGTTTGGAAAACGAAGGAACCGGCGAAAATTACGGACTCGAAATAACCTTTGAAAAATTTTTAAATCACAATTATTACTTTCTTTTTACCTCATCGCTTTTTGAATCAACTTACAAAGGAAGCGACGGAATAAAACGAAATACGATTTATAACGGGAATTATGTTTTTAATTTCCTTGCGGGATACTCTTTTAAACTCGGTAAATACAACACGCTGAACCTTGATTTTAAAACCGTATATGCCGGCGGAAAGCATTACATTCCGGTTGATACGGAAAAATCAAAACTTGCCGGGGCACAAGTTTTAGATTACTCGCAGGCATACGAGCCGAAATATCCCGATTATTTCCGGATTGACGGCAGAATAGGTTTTAAAATCAACCGAAAAGATTTCAATACCGAATTTGCTTTCGACCTGCAAAATCTTACAAATCATAAAAACGTATTACTGCAAAGCTATGACGTAAAAAGCAATTCCGTAGTTTATGATTACCAATTAGGATTGTTTTATGTGTTTTTTGTTCGTTTTCAGTTTTAAATTTAAAAAATTAATTAATTTTCCAACCTTTCAGAGGTTTAACTCGTCATTACCATAACATTCAAAATATACAGAAATGCAAAAAAAATATCTTACTTTTTTAATTATATTGTTTGTTTTTACTGCCTGCAACAAGAAAAACATATGGAAAGAGCCTACAGATGTCGGCTTTAAGATTAATATAAAAAAAACAGATATTATTGACAAACGTTTTAACTTTACTGACGGTACCATAATTATTGCAGAATTTGAATTTGAAGGAGAACGCGAGCAGGCTGACGATGTATATTTCTCAAAATCATTTCCCGGAGGATTAAATATAGATTTTGACCCTGATACCCCAATTCCGGAATTGGATTTTGACATTCCGCAAGGAACATACACCGGAATTTCTGTTGCATTTGACACTTTTGACGACTTGGGTTACAACAATATCGTCGTTAACGGAACTTATACTAACCCCGAAGGAGAAAAACTCCCTCTAAGATTTGAGTTTAGGTCGGGTGAATATTTTGTGATTACAGCCGAAGATTATTCCGGAAACAGTCAAATTATTTTAGATGCTGATATTCCTGCATCGGCAACAATAGTGTTAAATCCTGTTTATTGGTTTCAAAAAATTTCGTCTTCACTGATGAACGATGCTGTTTTAACCGAGATTAACGGTAAGGAAACAATACTAATAAACGATACCGTTAACGAAAATATTTTTGATATTGTTGCAGACAGACTTGACGAATCGACAGAGACCGTTTTTATAACAAACTAATTAAATCGTGAACAAAGAAATAAATACTATCTCTGATAAAGAACTCGTAAAACGGTGCATAGCATACGAAAGAAAGTATCAGGAAATGTTGTATCGCAAATATGCAGATAAAATGTATTCCGTAGCTATGATATACAGTAATAATAATGAGGACGATGCAAGTGACATCCTGCAAAACGGTTTTATTCAGGTATTTAAAAAAATCCATACTTTTAAATTCAACGGTTCTCTCGAAAGTTGGATAAGACGCATAATAGTTAATAAAGCTATAGAGCTGTACCGAAAAAAGGTAAGAGAAAGAGATAATATAGCCGAATATAAAACATTTGCAGAAACAGAAACAGAAGGGATATTGGGAAATATAAATGCTGACGACCTGATAAAACTTGTTAACAGTCTCCCGTCAAAAGCATCTGTAGTATTAAAATTATTTGCTGTCGAAGGGTACAGTCATAAAGAAATTGCTGAAAAACTAAAAATAAAAGAAGGTACTTCAAAATCTCAACTTAACAGAGCCAGACACCTGCTGAAAGAGGCTATAAGCAAGCAAAATGGGTAAAGAAGATAACACATATAAAAAAATAAAAGAAAGTTTTGAGCAAATAAACAGTTCTGCTCCTGAAAATCTGTGGGATAAAATATCCGGAGAGTTAGACAGTTCTTCCCTAACCGACAATGTCCTTGACGATAAAATAAAAAACAGTTTTAATTCCGTAAACAAACAAGCACCCGAATATATTTGGAATAACATAAACAGGCAACTAAACATAGATACTGTATGGAATCGTATAAGTAAAGTTTTAGACAGAAGACAACTTTTCTATAAAACAACAAAAGCCGCAGTTTATGCCTTATTTCTGATAATGCTGTTATGGGGAGGTTATATGTACCGTTACAATTTATACGATAACGGCGAAAATTTCAGCAAAAATTACAAAGATATTATTACTGAAAAAGATGTTAAAGCCAAACAAGTTAAAACTTCGGGTAATAAAAAACAAAGAAATGTTTTATCAGAAAACAGTAAAAAAATAAGCCGGAACAATCAAGTACACCCGGATAATTCAAATTCTGAAAGTGAATATGAAACAATTTCGGTTAACCGAAACAACACTTTTTTAAAAGCAGAAACAGAACTAAAACAATTACAGGCTGACAGTAACAATTATTTGCCGCCCGTAATACCTCCGGTATTATTCTCTGAAATTAAAAACAGCGGTTTTGTATTTCCTGAAATTGAATTTCCGAATAAAGGCACAAAGTATATTCAGCGTAAATACAAGCCTTTTTCAATAGGATTTATATATCAATACGATAATACATGGCTAATAAACAATGAAACCCGTACGGCTTTTGACAAAACAAGCCTTGTTGCCACAAACTACTCATTAACGGGCAGTTATGCAGTTTTACTTAATTATTCGATATCCTGTTTCAGCGAAATTTCAACAGAATTTTATGTTAATGATAAAATTATCCAAGATTACGGCGAGTATATAGAAGGCAGATATTCAAACAAAAAAATTGAATTGACCTACTTGAAAGCCGCACTATTATACAAACAAAACTTTTCAGTAAAAATAAATCAAAATAAATCAAAATTCAGCATATCTGCCGGAATGTACGCTGCAAAACTAAACACTGAATACAGATACCTGGACAACAAAATAGTATCAACAGAGAACCTGTATGATAATTTTGATTACGGAATAAAAATAAATGCAGGAAAAGAAGTTGATTTAGGGCAATTTGTATTCGGTTACGGACTAAATACAGAATACGGACTTAAAAATATTTTTACCGGAAACAATAATATGAAAGCCGAGTTTGATATTACAAAAACATACAAAATCGGAGCTTATGTTTCTTTAAGGTATAAAATATTTTGAGTTTTTCCAACCTTTTACAAACTCACTTCATCTTAGTTGTAAATTAGATATTTCTTTATTAACTTAAATTTTAAAAAAATGAAAAAATTAAACAAATTATTCGGAACAGTCATCATCTTGGCAGTGATAATGACAGCAACCCAAAGTTGCAAGAAAAAAGAACTGGGAATGACAATAACCTTAAAAATGAAAACAACATCCGTAACAGTTCCTCAAAAAGCACTTGCAAATACAATAGAGTGGACTTCGGGAAGTGTCCTTATCAGAGAAATCGTTTTTGACGGCGAATTAGCAGACGGAAGTTCTGTATCAATAACACACGAACAACTGTCAGAAATAGACCTTATAACCGGTACAGCTACTCCGGAAATAAATGTTGTAATTCCGGCAGGAGAGTACACTGATGTTAACCTCGGTATTGAAATTCAAGACGAAAACGATGTTCCTTCCGTTATTGCAGAAGGCACATATACTGATGCAAGCAATAATACAACCCCCATTCGTTTTGAGTTTAACTCGGGCGAAGTTTTTGAAGCAGATTTCGATTCGGTTGTTTTTGATACAAATACCGCACCTACTGCAGTTATTGACTTTAACCCTTCAATATGGTTTTCTGTCGTAACATCAGAGATGCTGGATTCTGCAGAACGCATAAACGGTGTAATACTTGTTAATGAAACCTACAATACGGATATTTTCAGTATTGTTGCCGACAAATTAGACGATGCAACTGAAGGAGATTTTGAACTTGAAGACGATTAGAAAATCTGCAATCAAAAAAATAATATTATTTTAAATAAATTTTGAAAATAAAAAATTATGAAATTATCAATTAAAGTTTTAACCGTTTTTATTTTGGCATCAGCTTTTGTCGGTTGCAGTAAATACGAAAG
>JALSMF010000462.1 GCA_026987795.1 Bacteroidales bacterium | reverse complement strand
GAATAATCATAATTTATTTGATATTTGTTTATCAAAAAAGGATAATTTTTAAAATCATTAACATCTCCCGTATATTTTTCAGTAATCAGAGCTTCAAACGGTATCAGATTTATTATACCGTCAGGAATAACAGTAAGTTTTTTAATGTTCTCGGGAACTTTGTCGGGAAAGAATAAATTATAAAGTTCATTTGCTGATTTTAAATATTCAGGAAATGCTGATGCATAACCGGATGTTATATTTTCGTTAAATTTTTTGATTTTATCATATAAATCTTCAGGTTTATCAGAAAAACTCACGATTAAATTTTCTTTTGTAACGGTAAAAATAAGGATATATTCTTCTCCTATAAAATAACTTCTTAATGCTGTTTCGTCATTTAATTCTTTTTGTATGTCTTTTAAGTTAAAATCTGCAGTTTTATACTTTGATTTAAAATATTTCGGATATTCTTTTTCAATTTTTTTATTGAGTTTTCTTAATTCGGTATTTACATCAAAAAGTTTATTGTTCAATTTCTCAATTTCTTCGGGATTCTCTGCTATTGCAACAGATTTTTCCAGTCCTGCAATTTCGATTTTATATTTTTTCTCTAATTCAAGAATATCTTTCGGTATTCCTGAAAATGAGGCAGCTTCGGCGGCTTCAACGGCATCGGACAATACGGCTGCTTTATTTTTTTCGGCAAAAATAAATGCTTTCTCAACGTATTTTTTTTTCTCTTTTTGTGAAGTTACGGCATACGACAAACCTATTGACGTAATAACGGCTTGTTCGTATATTTTTCGGGCATTATTTCCTAAACTTATTTTATCCTCTTTCTTTATTACCGTTTTTCTTGCTTCAATTATTACCGAATCGCAAAGCAGATAATCATCATAAGCTGATTTTATAAAATTAAGAAGAGAGTCTTTCTGATATAAAGACATAAATGCCTGAGCCTTTCCCTCTAAGGATTGTAAAAGTTTGTTTACGTTAGTGTAATTTTTTAATACCGGATTAATGAAGTAATCATCAGGAGCCGGATTAAAATCTCTTACGTTTGCCGCAATACTCTTTTGATAATACATCAAAGCGTTATGAAAGTCCTCAAGTTTAACGTAAATCTGACCTATGTTTGCATAAATATTTACAAGAGTCGTATTTTTATTTCCGTAATTATGCTCCAAAATATCGGCTGCTTTTTTTAAGTATTTCAAGCCGTTTTCATAATCTTTTCGTTTTGTGTAATTATTTCCGATATTGTTGTAAAAAATTGCAAGTTCAGGATGATTTTCACCGTAATACGCCTTTTTTATATCAACAGCTTTTTCATAAAACTTTAAAGCTGATTCTTTTTTGCCTTGCTTTTCAAGAATATAACCTATATTATTACAAGTTCCGGCAATATCGGGATGATTTTCACCCAAAACCCTTAATTGTATATCGTAAGCATCTTTGAAAAAAATAAGCGCTTTATCTGTATCGCCTTTTTTATTATAAATAATACCGATATTATTTAAAACATCGGCTACGGATTTATGATTATTTCCGTAAATTGATTTATTTATATTTAATGCTGTGTTAAAATACTCCAAAGCTAAATCATACTCATCGTTATCAGCATAAATACTGCCTTTACCTGTATAATATTTTGCTGTTTCCGGGTTATTCTTTCCGTATGCCGCCAAACTTATATTCAATGCTTTATCAATATATTCCAAGGCTGTTTTAAAATCACCGTTTGCCTGATATATATTCGCAATATTATTGTAAGTTATTGATAGCATAGGGTGGTTTTCTCCGGCAATTTTTTTCTTAATTTCTAAATCTTTTTTATAATATTCAAGAGCCTTTTTATAATTTCCTTTTTCGGAATATGCATTCCCGAGACTGCCGTAAATATTTGATTTTTGAAAGTTATCCCGTTTATTAAATTTTTCATTTATCCTGAGTGCATTATCATAAAACATTATTGCAGAATCCGTTCTGCCTTTATATGCAGCAATTTGTCCCTGTCCCAAATATATATTTTGTAAAAACTTGTTTTCATTTCCGTATTTTTGCAAAGCAATATTTTCAATCTCATTCAAGATAGTTTCAGCATCCTTAAATTTATTGCTTTGAATGTAAATATCGGCTATTGAGTATCGGCACTGGATATAGTTTCCTATATAATGATTATTTTTAAACAATTTTGCAGCTTCTGAGAAATTTTTCTCTGCATTCTTAAAATCAAATTTTTGTTTATATACATTTGCCTGTTTAAAATAATCAACAGCTTTTTTATAATCGACATTATCGTTTTGAGAAACTGCAGGTAATGTTGACAGTAAAATAACAGCATATAAAAAAGTGAAAAATTTCATAATAAACGAGTTTTTTATATTTTTACAAACAGTAAAATTACTAATTATTTTCTTTAATCTCTTTTTAATTATATGAATAAAATTTCCGAGAACACATTCAGAGTTGATATTGAAAAAGTTATACGGTCTCAGAAAAATCGGCATATAAAAAAGATGCCCGGTTTTGCCGTTCGATATATTAAAAAAGTTATAAGAGAAGATGAATTAAATAAAATTACGGAATATGCAGGCGATTCTAAAGGAATTGAATTCATAAAAAAATCAATGGAATATTTGAACGTAAAATGCAATTTTTACGGTAAAGAAAATATTCCGAAAAAAGGCAGATTTATTTTTGCCTGCAACCACCCCCTCGGCGGAATTGATTTTTTTGCCGCAATACTTTCAATAAACGATAATTATAAAAAAATTAAAGTTATTGCCAACGAACTTTTAATGCACGTAAAACCCTTACAGGAAATCTTTTTACCTGTAAATGTTTTCGGCAAAAACTCAGAAAAAGCAAAAGAAGATATTATTAAAGCAATGGCATCGGAAGACATTCAAATTATGACGTTTCCGGCAGGCGAAGTTGCAAGAAAATATAACGGTAAATTAGATGACGGAAAATGGCATCGCAGTTTTATCAGAAGTGCCGTGGAATTTAAAAGAGACATTATTCCCGTGTTTATTGATGCCGAAAATTCCGATAAATTTTACAGAGTTGCAAACATCAGAAGAACACTGAGATTAAAAGCCGATATTGAACTTTTTTTACTGCCGCAGGAACTTGTAAAACAAAAGAACAAAACAATAAACGTAACTTTCGGAAAACCTGTCTCTTATAAAACTTTTAATAAATCAAAAACACCTTTTGAGTGGGCACAAGAAGTTAAAAAAATTGTTTACGAATTAAAAAATATGAATAACTAAGTATGAATAAAAAAAATGATAACAATAATGAAGTCAAGTATCAACAACTTGATATTGAACAGATAATAAGAAATCAAGAGCATAAAGTAGTAAAAAATCTGCCGAAATTTATAATCAATTATATAAAAAAATCTTTTCATCAAGAAGAGATTAATGAAATACTCAAAAAAAATCATGATAAATACGGGACTGATTTTGTAAATGCTGTAAGTGACCATTTAGAATATAAAATTATAGGATATAATGAAGAGTTATTGCCCGATACAGGTAAGTTTATTTTTGCAAGTAACCATCCTAACGGCGGTGCAGATTTTGCGGCAGTTACAAAAATTTTAAGTCGTAAGTATAAAAATATTAAGCTGGTTGCCAACGAAATGTTTCTTCATGTTGATAATGCAAAAGATATGTTTCTTCCCGTAAGTATTTTAAAAAGAAACGAAAAAGATAAAATAAACAGTATTGACGATCATCTTGCTGATATTGAAGGACAATTATTAATTTTCCCTGCAGGTAAGGTTGCAAGAAAAAATAAAGGCAAATTAGATGACGGTCCGTGGCACAGAAGTTTTATAAGAAATGCAATTATTTATAAACGGGATATTATTCCGATGTTTGTAGGCGGAGAGAATTCTGAAAAATTTTATCGCTGGGCAAAAACACGTAAATTTTTCGGTATAAAAGCAAACCTTGAATTTTTCTTATTACCCGGTGAAGTATTTAAAAAAAGAGGTGCAACTATTCCCGTAGTTTTCGGAAAACCTATCCCCTACACTACTTTCGATGATTCCAAAAATCATTTTGAATGGGCACAGGAAGTAAAAAAAATCGTTTATAAGCTTGGTGAAGATTTTAAAAACCGTTCAAATTCATCGTAACAGTAGGTATCAACAATAAAAATCCGAGAATAATTAAGATAATCATAAATGGTGTAATCCACTTTACCCATCGGTCGTAAGGTATTCTTGCCACACCGAGAACACCGATTAAAACACCCGAAGTAGGTGTTATCATATTGGTAAATCCGTCTCCGAACTGAAAAGCAACAACCGTTGCCTGTCTTGAAATTCCAATATAATCAGAAAAAGGTGCCATAATAGGCATTGTAATTGCCGCTTTTGCCGAACCGGAAGGAATAATAATATTTATTGCCGTTTGTATCAAATACATAATTCCTACGGAAGCTATTTTTCCGAAATTTTTCATCCCCTCAGCCATACTGTGCAAAATTGTGTCAATAATATGACCTTCCTGTAAAATTATTACAATACCGCCGGCAAGCCCCACGACAATCGCCGCCGACATTATATCTTTGGCTCCGTCAAGAAAATGTTTGGTTATATCATTCGGAGAATACCCGGCGGCAACACCCGTCAGCAAACCCATTGCCAAAAACAAAGTTGCAATTCGCATTATATACCATCCGTACCCCATAACACCGATTATCAGAAATATAATAGTAAAAGCCAACAGATTAAGAATGAAAAAATGAACGGATTTTCTTAACGAGAAAAAACTTGTTATTGAAAACAGAACTGTTGCAACAGGCATCATAGGTGCATTGAACGAAGAATTTCCTATCTTTAAGGTCGTTTCTTTAAATTCAATCGAAAATAATATAAGTGAAATAAGGATAAACACAAAAACAAACCACGCCCTTTTAGGTGTATAATATTTTATTTTATCAACTTTTTCACCGGCACCTCTTTTTCGCCAGTATTCATCAGTTTCGTAAACAAGCGACTTTTTTGGATTTTTCTTTACCTTATTCGCATATCTTAAAATAAAAGCAATGCCTATAAAATTAATAATAAACCAAGTAACGATACGATATTCAATTCCGGAAAAAAGCGGCAGTCCTGCAATACCTTGTGCAATTCCTATGGTAAACGGATTTAAAATTGCACCGGCAAAACCCAATCCTGCAGCCACAAAAACAATCGCAACACCGGTTATAGAATCATAACCCATTGATATTGCCAGCGGAACAAGAATAACGATAAAAGCAATCGTTTCTTCGCTCATCCCGAATACCGCACCGAAAATACTGAACATCAACATTATCATTGTAAGAATAATATTTTGAACTCCGATAAATCGCAGAAACTTATATTTTTCAAGTTTTTTCGTAAAATTTAAAAATGCATAAATACCGACATCAATGGATTTTGTCGTATTCATTATCCAAAAAGCACCGCCTACCATTAAAATAAAAACAATAATACCGGCTTGTTTTTCAAAACCTTTATACAGTGCCGCAAAAATTTGCCAGGTTTGCGGATTATTTTCGACATATTCAAATTTGGGCTCTTCAACCTCCTCTCCGTCAATTATATGTGTTTCGTAAACAACATCTTCTTTTCCGGTTTCCGGGTTTTTTTTCTTTACGTATTGTCCGCCCGGAATAATCCATGTAGAAATTGCGGCAATTATAACTATATAAAACACAATAACATAAGTATGAGGAATTTTCTTTTTCTTAAACATATTATTCAGTTCTTATTTTTGCTTTGTAAAGAAATTATTTTTTCGCTAATAAACCAAATTCAAATTATACTTTCCCCTTTTAACTTTTTCCTTTTAACTTTGCACTTTTAACTTTCAACTAAAATGAGAATACTTATAAAAAATATAAAAAAACTCGTTCAAACGGAAAGTAAGCCGAAACTTAAAGTCAGCGGAAAGCAAATGGCAAA
>JALSMF010000461.1 GCA_026987795.1 Bacteroidales bacterium | reverse complement strand
TCTTAAATTGCTCAATGTTTTATTTATTCCGTCAACCAGCTGTTTATTTTTTGCTGTTTCGCTGTTAGAATATTTTGAAATAATAAAAAGCAAAAGATGTTTTCTGTTTTTTGAAAATATATGATTGTCATAAATTTCATAACTGTTATCGGTTTGTAATTTTTTCAGCCTTTCCAAAGCAAGCGGGGTAATATTCAGAGGGTCTTTTTTTATGAATTTTTTAGTAATCATACTTGCCGGCGAAATCAGAGTTTTAAAATCTGCGGACAAAGTTTTGTCAATTTTATCATTAGTAAATAAGGTGTCAAGTTTTTTATAATCTTCCTCCGTAAGAAATATCGGCAGGTTATTATAAAAAATCTCATACAGCTCATTCATCATTCGGCTGTCAAAAGTGTTCTGAATTTCTGCAATATGTTCCTTATTTGTATTTAACAACTGCAATTCCAAGCTGTCTGCAAATTCGGTTAATTTACCCGGGTTTATGACCGAAGTGTCTGAAAATGATATGTTTATAATTATTTTATCGTTTATTTTTATATGTTTACCGGCAAAATTAAAACGTCGAAGTTCATCATCGGCAGGTATCATTTTAGATATATCCTCGGTGGTTTTAATTTTTAATGCCGTATAAACGGCAGCTCCGCCTGTTATGAGTATTATAAATGCAAGGAGTAATTTTCTGTTCTTAAAAAAATTATAAAGATGTTTAAACATATTTGCTGTTTCTTTGTTTTTGTTTCCGGATTTCCTGAAACAAAATTGATAATATCATAGATTATGTTATTTTTGTAATAAAATGTTTCGTTATAAAATAAAAGTGTATATTTTTTTACAAAATTAAAATATGAAAAGAATATTCCTAATAATAATTTTATTTCTGTTTCTTGGTAACACAAATACTGTTTATGCAATTACAAATGAAAAAACTGACAGCTTATTAAATGTTCTTAAAAAAACAGAATCGGACACTTTTAAAGTTGCGATTTACAATAAATTAAGCTGGCTGTATTTACAGAAAGATTTTATGCAGTCTCTTAAATATGCAGACAGTGCATTAAATTTATCAAAACAGATTTCTTTTAATAAAGGTATTGCTCTTTCTTATACACATAAAACATATGCTCAAATACGCCTGGGGAAATACGATGAAGCACTTATAAATATAAATAAAGCTCTTACTGTATATGAAATAATCGGTGATAAAGGTGCCGTTGCAAAAAATTATGCGACAATTGCTCATATTTATTATTCGAAACAAGATTATCAAAAAGCTGTAGAGTATACTTTGAAATCTATAGAAATAAGAGAAAAAAATAATATTTCCGATAATCTCGAAATTAATTATATGACTCTGGGTGTGATATATACCGAACAAGGCAAATATGAAGAAGCATTAAAAATGTTTATAAAATCGTCGAAATATTGCGAAAAAAATAATAACATAAACAGTCTGGCAAGTAATTATAATAATATAGCTATTGTTTACAGAAACTTAAATGACAATATATCGGCAATAGAGAACTATACTAAGGCATTGGATATATACGAAAAGACAAATGATAAATTCGGTAAACTTAAAATACTAAACAATTTGGCGGTTGTATACGAAAAAGAAGAAAATATTAAGAAAGCCAAAGAGTTTTACGATAAAGCTTTGCAATTAAGTAAAGAGATTAATTATCCTAAAGGAATTGCGAGGACACTTGCAAATTTGGCAGGTATTAATTTAAAAAATAAAGATTATAAAAGAGCAAAAGAAAAACTTGAGGAAGCAGCAAAAATATATTCGGACATAAATGATAATTACGGAATTACAAACGTAAATCTGCTGAGAGGGCAGATGTATTTTGAAACAGGAAATTATAAAGAAGCAATTATTTATATAAAAACAGCTTTTGACAATGCCGAAAAAAGCGGATTGCTTAATCATAAAGCATCTGCAGCAAAACAACTTTCATCTGTTTATGAAAAAATTTCAGATTACAAGAAATCACTTGAATATTTTAAAATATACCATAATACAAATGACAGTATCTTTAATATAGAGAAAACCTCCGTTATTGAAGAAATGAAAAATCGTTTTGAAACTGAAGCGAGAGAGAAAGAATTGAAAATACAAAAACAGAAGATAAAAATTCTTGAAGCCAAACAAAAAATTCAGAATGTTACAAACTATTTTAAAATTGCCGTAATTCTCTTAATACTTCTTATAGTTATTATTATAATTTTCCGATTGAAAAGAAGAATAAAACAAAATAATGAACTTGCTTTAAAAAATAAAAAAATAGCAGAAGCAGAAAAGAAAATGCTTGAAACTGAAATTAAGATAAAAAAAATTAAAGAAAAAGAATTGGAAAAAGAGATTGAATATAAAGAAACAGAACTTCAAAACTTTGCACATTACATAGTAGATAAAAATAAGTTTATTGCCAAGATTCAGAATGATTTAATAAAAATTAAAAAAAACATATCCGAAAAAACAATAAATACAGGTTTACGGTCAGTCTTAATTGATATCAGCAATAAGATACGGGAAGTAAGAGATAATGAAGAGTTTCTTGCCTATGTTGATCAGATAAATGATAATTTTTACCTTAAACTTAAACAAAGATATAAGGGAATTACGGAAAATGAAAAACGACTGGCATCTCTTTTAAAAATGGGGTTGTCATCAAAAGAAATTGCATCAATAATGCATATTACTCCTAAAAGTGTTGATACAAATCGTTACAGACTGCGAAAAAGACTGAATTTGAGTCCGGATACCAATCTTTCTGATTTTTTAAAAAATATCTGAGGGTTGAGATATTTTTATTTTTAATCATCTGAAACTTAATTTGTAACAAATTAAATGTAGGGATTTGTCCTCTTTTGTATTATTCAAATGTAGTTATTAATACATTATTATTTTGTTGCATATGTAATGGTAATATCGTTATTTTGTATATTAAAAGATAGTTTGCATTAAATGGAATTAAAATAATAGCGTTGGTTTTAGATTTTAAAAAGACTCGTATTTTATTATACTTAATCCTTTCAAGAAATTTTGTAGAAAGTAATTAGGCTGTTTGCATATTAATAAAATAATAACAAATAGTTTCAAAATTTTAAAATCTAATACGATGAGGATAGCAATATTAATTTTTACAAGTTTCATTTTTTTAACTATAAAAAGTCAAGCTCAAACCGTTACTGATATTGACGGTAATGTATATAACACAATACGTATAGGAACACAATTATGGATGTCCGAAAATCTGAAAGTTACCCGTTATCAAAATGGTAATTCTATCCCTAATATAACGGATAATTCGCAGTGGGGAAGCCTTACAACAGGTGCATACGGTAATTACGACAATGATGCTAATAATGCAAATACTTATGGACACCTTTATAATTGGTATGCCGTAACAAATAGTTCTAACATTTGCCCTACAGGTTGGCATATACCTACTGATAGTGAATGGACAATACTGAGTGATTTTCTTGGAGGAGAAAGCATAGCAGGAGGAAAAATGAAAGAAGTAGGCACAACTCACTGGTCTAGTCCAAATACCGATGCAACCAACTCTAGTGGTTTTACCGGGTTGCCGGGAGGTCTTCGCAGCAGCAATGGTTTCTATTATTCTATCGGATCAACAGGTTACTGGTGGTCTTCAACTGAGAGTTCTGCCACATCAGCGTGGAGAAGAAAACTATATGCGTACGATGCTACAATTGAAAAGAACTATAATGAAAAATCCTATGGGTTTTCTGTACGATGTGTCTGTGATACCGCATCAAGCACAGAAACTGACATAACATCATTTTTATTTACAGAACAAACAAGTGCTGCTATTATAAATACAACTGTTCATACAGTAGAAATTGAGGTTGCAAACGGAACAGACTTGACAAGTTTAGTTCCTGAAATTACAGTATCTGCCGGTGCAACAATAAACCCGTTAAGTGGAATTGCACAAGATTTCAGTAGTGATGTAACATATACGGTTACTGCCGAAGATGCAACAACAACACAAGATTGGATTGTTACGGTAACTTCTTCAACAACTCAAATTGATGATATAAATTATAACGAAAACTATAGAATTTATCCTAATCCAGCAAATGAAATTTTCACTGTAGATGGACAAGATATACAATCAATTAAAATTACAAACGAAATCGGACAAGTTATTTTTAGCAAAGAATATGTTGATAATAATAATCAAATTAACATTAATATTAATAATCAATCAAACGGAATATATTTTGTAAGAATATTAGCAAATAAGAAATTAATAATTAAAAAAATAGTCATAAATAACACAAACTAACACGTTAAACAAAATTGCAGGTCAAGACAAATTCAAACAGTATATTTATCTGTTCATTTTCGTCAACCCTCTGAGACTGACGAGAATGAACGATTATAAAATAGTTTATCAAAAGGTAAACACCGGTTACTAGTACGTTGAAATATTATAAAATTTATAAATTATGAAAAATATATTACTTTTTATTGCGATTTTGCTTTCCCCTAATATTTATGCTTTAAATATTCCGACTCACAGTTCACCTGCAGACGGGGCAGTCAGTATTCATACCGATGTAACTTTGTGGATAAATAAAGTTACCGGGGGAACATATTACGATTATATGCTTGATACCGTTGCAACTTTTGATTCACCGGTTTTAAGGGAATATACACATACAGATGCTTATAGCGGTTGGGTGCCTAATGATTTGTATTTTAACAAAACATACTACTGGAAAATAAGGGCAAGAAATGCAACTGATACATCTTTGTGGTCATCCGTTTGGTCATTTACCACCATAACATACGGAGCTACACCTAATTCGCCTGCAAACGGTTCAACAGAATTAAACTTAAAGTTGACTTTATGGATAAATGATTTGGGTGCCGAGAGTTTTGATTATCAGCTTGATACCGTATCTACTTTTGATTCTCCTGATTTGAAAGAATTTACTCATACAGATGTATATTCGGGTTGGACAGTGAGCGATTTGCGATACGGACAAAAATACTATTGGCGTGTAAGAGGAAGAAATGATACCGATACGTCCCGATGGACTTCAATTTGGAATTTTACGACAAAATCTTACGGTGTAACGCTTCAAAGTCCGTATAATAATACAACAGGTATAGACCCTAAAATATCGTTATTTATTAACAGAGTAACCGGTTCTGAGAATTATGATTATCAGCTTGATACCGTATCTGATTTTGATTCTCCCGAATTGAAAGAATTTACTCATACAGATGTATATTCGGGTTGGACGGTGAGCGATTTGCGATACGAACAAAAATACTACTGGCGGGCAAGAGGAAGAAATGATACAGATACGTCCGGATGGACTTCAATTTGGAATTTTACGACAAAATTCTATGGAGCAACGCCTTATTCTCCGGCAAACGGCTCTGAAAGTATTTCTTTAAATACAACTCTTTGGCTGAACAAAGTAACAGGTTCTGAGAATTATGATTATCAGATAGATACAAGTCTGAATTTTAACTCACCTTTACTTGCTGAATATACACATTCAGATTTATACAGCGGAATGAATATAACTTTAACAAGATACGGGCAAAAATACTATTGGCGTGTAAGAGGAAGAAATGATACGGATACTTCGCGTTGGTCTTCTGCCTGGAACCTGACAACCGTTTATGAACTTACAGAGTCTCCGGTTTTAATATCTCCGACAAACGGAAGTGCGGGTATATCATATTCTTCAGTTCTTTTAGACTGGAATTCAATAACTAATGCCGGTTCATATCAATATGAGATAAGTACGGTTAATGATTTCTCCGTAATTTATAAAAGAGGAACAACTTCTTTGACAGATTATACAATTAGTGATTTGCAGCCTAATACAGTTTATTATTGGCGAGTAAGGGGTGAGAATACCAACGGATATTCTCCATGGTCGGAAGTTTGGAACTTCACTAC
>JALSMF010000460.1 GCA_026987795.1 Bacteroidales bacterium | reverse complement strand
AAGTTAAGCATAATGCACTGCCGGCATTGTCAACTCTAAGGAAAAAACCGTTAATGTCATCATGAACATCATGGCATGAAGCACATTCCATTCTTCCTGCAAATAACATATCAGCAGAAATAGTGCCTCCCAAACCCGAGTTTGTAGTCGTAGGATCAAACAAACCGCCGTCTGCTGTTGCTAACGCCGCATCATAGGTAAACGAAATAGGGTGGTCGTCTGAAATATCAGTTCCTACCAAAGCCGGTCCTGTAATATGGTTTGTTCCGGTTGTTGTTCCTCCGAAATTTTCTAATGCCACGGTTCCGTCATGACAACTCAAACATAACTTAGACTCGTCTCCGGGCTGTCCTACAGTTGCATTCAGTGTTGCAGACGAGTAAAGCGTATAAGGGGTAAAAGCAGTAACCTCATGATTCCATAAAGGCGCCGTTGCCACAGTTAAATCAGCATTGTGAGGAGTATGGCATACGATACAAATTCGACCTGTAGTATTCCATGCACTGCCGGAAAAGTCATGTGCGGTTCCGGTAATCTGACTGTAACCTAAAAGTGTTACAGATAAAAATAATAGAATTAAACTGAACTTTTTCATAATATAAATTTTTAAAATTAAGTTATACAAGTTTTACCGGAAAGAAACAAAAGGCAAGCCAAATGAAGATTTTTTTTTATGTGTCGGCTCATTTTACCCTATTCCTTATACTCAGTTATTATGAAAAAGAGTCTTATATTAAAGGTTGTTCTGTTCACAGTTTAATTTCAAAAGCCCTGAAATTCTTATTTTTATTAAGGGATAAGAGCACGTTCTCATATTTCAGCCTGTATTCCTAAAATTTTATGATGTTTTTTAAAACATATAAAGCTATGTTTAACAACAGCGAATCAAGGAGGCGGCAGCCGAAATATAATATCTGCTGCCGCCTAAACAATCGGGTTTTTTACCCCTCTGTCGGGGCTTTTAACCCGGAAGGTTTATATGTATGCAATAATGATATACAACAATGTTGCAGAATTAAAATCTTAGGCTTACCCCTGCTGCAAAATTGACTCCTGCCTGAGGAAAGTATCCGTCCGCGACATACTCATTTCCGCCGTATATATAACGATATACCCAGGCATTGCTTTCATAAATCTCATTAAATATATTGTTTACAAAAACACTAAAGCCTATTTCTTTTACATACTTTGTTTTAAGAGTATAAGAAATTCTGATATCATTTACGAAATACGGGTCAAGAGAGCGTTCTTTATTTGAGGTATTATCAATATATTGTCTTCCTACAAATTTTGAAATGAAACTTGCATTAAGACCGTCGGTAATACTGAAGTTAAGTTCACTGCCGGCAATAATCTCGGGAGAAAATGAAATATCCGTTTCTTTGTAAGTTTCGGTTTCTTGTCCCCAAGTATCCCAATTATCAATATATACGGTTAAGTTCTTTATTTTATTTCGGCTGAACGTTGCATTCATTTTCCATTCTAGAAAGTTAAAAGGTTTTACGGCACCTGAAATTTCAATACCGGCACGATAACTTTCCGGAATATTACTCATTATATATGCACCTACATCATTGATTTCACCGGTAAGAATCAATTGGTTTTTATAGTTCATATAATAAAAATTTACGTCAAAAGCCGCTTTGTTAAAAACTGTTTTATACCCGGCTTCAAAATCATATAAAGTCTCCGGAAGGACTGTTTCTCCTTCTGCGGCATCTCTGAAATCAGACCTTGAAGGCTCTCTGCCGGCAATTGCAAAAGAAAACCATGCATTATTATTTTGGTTTAAATTGTAAATAATTCCGGCTTTGGGATTCAGAAAGTTATATGTATGAGTTTGAGAAATATCCCTTAAATCATCATGAATTCCGCTCATTTCATAATTTACGTTACGTAATTGTATATCTGCCCAAATATTTACTGCAGGTTTCAAGCTGTATTTTATCTTAAGGTAATTATTCAGTTCCTCTTTTACTCCTTTGTTTCTGTACCATTCGTATCTTATACCGGAGTTTGAAGCAAATTCTGCCCAAATAATTCTCCCGAAATGATAACCGTCATATTTATTTGCCGAGCCGCCTAATACAAAATTAAAATTGTTTATTGAATATCTTAAAGAATACACTGTACCCACAAAAGTATTATCAAGCCATTTTCTCCTGATTAAGTCTGTTGCAGTGATTGTATCCGTTCCTAAAGTAATGTTTTGCAAACCGTAATCGGAAAAATCTTCATTATTCTTATATTGTTCATAATAGCCGGTACCGTCAGTTTTGTGTAAAGCTAAATTAAGTATAAGATTTTTATTAAATTCTCTTGTGTAAAAAAGTTGATAATGTTTTTGTATATAGTTATCAGTTTCATTATCGTAAGTATAAGGATTGTATGTTCTGTTTGTCTGCAGGCTGTCTTTCGGAACACCGTACCATGCCTGATAAGTTTCTTCTTTTCCGCTGAAAACTTTTACCTTAAAAAAATTTCTCTTATCAACATAAACTCCTGATATATAATACGATTGCAAGTCAGATTTTGCTCTGTCAATATATCCGTCGGAATGTATTTTCGACAGACGAATGTCAAAAGCAAATCGGTTATTCAACAGACCGGTTCCTGCCTTAACGGTTGATTTTGCAGTGTTGAAAGAGCCGAAAGTTTGATTTATATCCGCATAAGTTTTTTTATTCAGTTTCTCCGTAACCAGGTTTATATTTGCTCCGAAAGCACCGGCACCGTTCACAGAAGTTCCGACACCTCTTTGTATTTGAATATTCTCAATTGAAGAAGCAAAATCCGGCATATCAACCCACCACACACCGTGCGATTCTGAATCGTTAACAGGTATTCCGTCAACGGTAACGTTTATTCGTGTCATATCGGTTCCTCTTATCCGCATTGAGGTGTAACCAATTCCCGCTCCTGCATCGGAAGTTACAACAACGGAGGGAGTTATATCTATTAAATACGGTATATCCTGCCCGTTGTTATTTTTCTCAATATCCTGCTTCTCAATATTTGTAAAAGCAACAGGTGTTTTATCATCGGCTCTTAAAGCTGTAACAACAACCTCTTCGGCAATAATATCCGAAGTTTTAAGAATGATTTTCAAGTCTGCATTTTTATTCCGTAAAGAAACTTTTCTAATTGCTGTTTCGTAACCTATGTATGAAACTTCAAGCGTATAGTCTCCTTTTTTCAAATTTTCAAATTCAAAAAAACCGTTTTTATCGCTTATCGCATAAAGATAATAACCCTTAATTTTTACAATTGCTCCTGCAAGTTTTTCATTTTTTTCGTTTTCAACCGTTCCGTTGATTTTTTGTGCAAAAAGGTTTAAGTTCAGAAATAAAATAACTGAAAGAATGATAATTTTGTTCATTTTGTTGATGTTTAAAATTAATAACTAACTTATAACATCAGGGAAATTTATTCTGAGAAGTTTTTTTCTTTGCTCCCTGCGTCGGCATTATCCGTATCAGGTTCAAAGGGTTTGATCTCAGCCCGTAATATTTGGGCACCCCTGATTTTGATTTTACAAATATAACATAACGCTTCTGAATAAGAAAATATATTTTAAATTTATCCTGCTTAGTTTTATCTTGCAAAAAATATTTGTAATGGAATCAATAAAAGAATTATATAAAATCGGAAACGGACCTTCGAGCAGTCATACAATAGGACCGAAATATGCAGCAAAAAAATTTGCAAAGAAAAATCCTGCTGCTTCATCTTTTAAGGTATTTCTATACGGAAGTTTAGCTTTAACGGGAAAAGGACATATGACCGATTACATTATTAAAAAAACACTTCTTAAAGAAACTGAAATAATTTGGAAACAAGATGAGTATTTGCCTTTACACCCCAACGGAATGATTTTCGAGGCATATGATAATAAGCAAAATAAAATTGACGAATGGGAGGTTTACAGTATCGGCGGCGGTGCTTTAGCAGATAAAAATACAAAACCTGCCAAATGCGATATTTACCCTCACACTAATATGAAAGATATTATTAAACATCTTGAAGAAAAAGGAGGAACACTTTGGGAGTATGTTTATGGCGTTGAAGATAAAAATTTTCAAAAATATCTTAAAAAAGTTTGGGAAACAATGAAGTCTGCAATCGAAAGAGGTTTAGAAGCCGACGGTACATTACCCGGCATTTTAAAACTTCAAAGAAAGGCACCTTCATATTTTGTAAAAGCAAATATGCAAAATAAATTTGCAGAAGATGATACATATCTTTTTGCTTATGCTCTTGCTGTTGCTGAAGAAAATGCTTCCGCAGGAAAGGTTGTTACCGCACCAACTTGCGGGTCTTCCGGTATTTTGCCTGCTGTTTTATATCTTTTCCGTAAAAAATATGACTTTTCAGAAATCAGAATTATAAAAGCTCTTGCAGTAGCAGGTTTAATAGGAAATTTAGTTAAAGAAAATGCTTCAATTTCCGGTGCGGATGTCGGTTGCCAAGGTGAAGTCGGCACTGCTTGTGCAATGGCGGCTGCAGCTTGTGCCCAACTGCTCGGAGGCACTACATACCAAATAGAATATGCTGCATCGTCAGGGTTAGAGCACCATTTAGGACTTACCTGTGATCCGATTGCAGGGCTTGTCCAGGTTCCTTGTATTGAAAGAAATGCCTTTGGGGCTCAACGTGCTTTTGATTCAGCACTTTATGCAATACATTCAGACGGCAGGCATCTTGTTCCTTTCGATAATGTTACAGAAGTAATGGAACAAACAGGACACGACTTACCGAGTTTATATAAAGAAACATCTCTCGGCGGTTTAGCAACAATGGGTTTGCACGGCAGACAAAAAAAATAAAAGAATGGCAAAGCATAATATTTTAGGAAATGCAGGCGAAAATGCGGCGATTGAATATCTTTTAAAAAAAGGGTATAAAATACTTTCGCGAAATAAGCGATACGGATATTTGGAAATTGACATAATTGCCGAATATGAAGATATACTTGTTTTTGTTGAAGTAAAAAGTCGAAGCGGAACATATTTTGAACAACCTTTTCAGGCTGTAAACTTTAAAAAGCAAAAGAGAATCATTAAAGCGGCAAATATTTATATTGAAGAAAACGAAATTGAGCTCGAAGCTCGCTTTGATATTATCTCAATTATTGAGAAGAACGGTAAATTTAAAATTGAACATATTGAGGATGCTTTTTATCCGAGGGTGTAATTCAATTTTGCGATTTTTCCGTATAACGAGCATTTAGTATCTCGGCATATTCTTTTTCATTATTTAAAATTTCTACTGCTTTCAGGATATTCGCATCGTATTCGTTTACTATTTTATAATATTCGGTGTCGCCCCACAGGTCGTTTGCAATGAGAGCTTTAAGCTGGTTTTTTATATAACTGTTTGATATAAAATCGTTAAGATAATCATTTTTTTTAATATCGTCTTCGTAAAGATAATTTGCCAAATCGGATAAATCGCTGTCGGTAACTTTAAAGTAATTCTTAAAATCATTAAAGTTATTATAGGTATTAAATATATTTTTTCTGTTTTTCTCGACATACAAGTGAACAAATTCATTTATTTTTCCGGTATTAAAATGTTTTCTGTAAAAGTAAGGGAAATGAACGGTATCTGCAGGGATGAAAACATCGGGCATAATACCGCCTCCTCCGTAAACAAGTCTTTTGTTAACTAAAGTTTTAAATTTCATATCAGGGTTTAGTTTAATGCTGTCTTTATTGACAAATTCGCCGTGTTCGTATCTGTGTATTAAATCTTCATTATAATCTTCAATTCCTTTATCGTAAGGTTTCTGAATATTCCTGCCCGAAGGTGTGTAATATTTTGCCGTGGTGAGGCGAATCATTGAACCATCGACAAGATAAACAGGTTTTTGGACAAGACCTTTTCCGTAGGATCGCCTGCCGATAATAACACCTCTGTCTAAATCCTGAACGGCACCGCTTACTATTTCGGATGCCGATGCC
>JALSMF010000459.1 GCA_026987795.1 Bacteroidales bacterium | reverse complement strand
TTTTTAATATTTTATAATTACTTTTGAAATCTTAATAAAGTTAGAAATTAGATAACAAGACTATGAGAAAATTAATTTACTTTTTGGTTTTATTAACAATTCCGATGCTTTCAGATGCTCAGAGATGGAAACACGAGCGCTTATCCGTTTACGGAGGAGTAGGTACCAGTTTCTTTCTTGGCGATCTTGGCGGAGGAGCTAAAGATGCGTCGCATTATTTCAGTTTAAGAGATATTGACTGGGTATTGACAAGACCGGTAATTCAGGCGGGTATCAGATACCGTTTGTTAAGAGATTTAGCAGTTAAGCCCACGCTGACATATGCAAGATTAAAAGCAGATGATGCAGAATCCGAAAATTACGGGCGAAAATCAAGAAATCTATGGTTCAGAACAAATCTTTGGGAACTGGGAACCCAGTTCGAATACTATTTTATAAAAGAAAAAAACCTCGGAAGGTATACATTCTCAAGTTATAAAGGTATAAACAAATTAAGTGCATACGCATCATTGGGCGGCGGAGGCTTTTATTATAATCCTAAATCTGAAACAGTAAGAGGAGCAAAAGATTGGACAGCGTTGAGAGATCTTCAAAACGAAGGTGTTTCATACGGAATGTTCGCAGGCTACTTAAGTATAGGGTTGGGTATGAAATATAAATTAAACGAGCGTTGGGCTATAGGATTGGATATTTCTAACAGATATACCACAACTGATTATCTTGATGATGCTCACGATTCTTATATAGGTATTGACAACGGTTTTGCAGATAAACATCTTGTTACGATTTATAACGAAGATGGTACGGCAACCGTAACAGATCAAAGAGCTCCTATATATCCTGCAGGAAAAACAATGAGAGGCGATCCTGCATATAATGATGCTTATATGTTCACTCTTATTACCGGATATTATAAAATAAACAGCGTATTCAGTATGCCGAAGTATTAAAATAATACCTTTTCTTAAAGAAATGTTTCATTTTATACAATGTTTTTTAATTAAAACAGTTAAGTTTAAAATGAAACATTTTTTATTATATGTCCTGTATTGTGAAAAAAATATCTGTAATATTATTTAGTGTAATTTTATTAATTACCGGTAAAGTTTATTCTCAAAAGTTTACGATTGAACCGGGTATAACCGTCGGAACTTCCTATTATTTGGGCGATATTAATCATACAAGACAATTTTATTCTCCCGGCTTGGCAGTTGGGGCAGTAATCAGGCATCCTGTTAATGATTTTTATGCTTTTAGGTTAAACCTTTTAAGAGGTAAAGTGTCCGGAAATGATGCCGATTTTAAAAATAATTATCAGCAAGTAAGGTCCCATAATTTTACTAATACATTATACGAAGTAAGTATTCAGGCAGAGATAAACTTTCTAAGCTTTAATGCATTTGTTAAGAAAAATCAAGCACCCTATTTAACGGTCGGAACAGGGATGGTTTATGCAAATTCAGGAATGTTTTCTCTTATTATTCCTGTAGGAATAGGATATAAATATTCTCCGATAAAAAAAATGACTATAAGTGCCGAGTGGAGTTTTCGGAATACTTTTTCTGACAAATTAGATATGTTGGAACAACCTGACTTAAGACAAAAACAAATTACAAAATCTAAAAATAACGATTGGTATTCTGTTGCAGGAGTGACAGTTACATATAACTTGTCTTCAGATAAAAAGTGGTGTCCTGCCTATGATAAAAGAAAAAAACATTAGCTAAAACAGTTTAGTTTACATAATGATGAATGACAAAGATAAAGTTGATAAAAAGAAAATACCGAAACATGTTGCCGTAATTATGGACGGAAACGGAAGGTGGGCGAAAAAAAAAGGGAATAAAAGAATATACGGACATAAAAACGGTGTTAAAGCAGTTAGGGAAACTGTAGAAGCTGCAGGAGAAATGGGAGTGAAATACTTAACACTTTATGCGTTTTCGACAGAAAACTGGAAAAGACCCAAAACCGAAGTTGATGCTTTGATGTCTCTTTTTATATCTGCAGTTAAAAATGAGACAAGCAACTTGATGAAAAATAATGTTCGGTTAAAGGCTGTAGGCGATATGTCTTTGTTACCTCCTAAAGTTCTTGAAAATTTGAATGTAATAATTGACAAAACCTCTCAAAATACCGGCTTAACTCTTGTCTTAGCTCTTAGTTACAGTGCACGTAACGAAATTACCTATGCTGTTAAAAAAATAGCTGAAAAAGTAATGAAATCGCAATTATCAATTAACGATATTGATGAAGATACAATTTCAAAACAATTATATACACACGATTTACCGGATCCGGAACTTCTTATACGAACAGGAGGAGAGATAAGAATAAGCAATTTTCTTCTCTGGCAGCTTTCATATACCGAACTTTATTTTACCGAAGTGCTTTGGCCTGATTTCTCTAAAAAAGATTTTTTTAATGCAATTACAAATTTCCGGCAGAGAGAAAGACGATTTGGTAAAATTTCAGAACAAATCTCAAATGAATTCTGAAAATTTTTTAGTTGTAACAAAACTGCCGGTTTCAAAATTTTATTTGAAAACAAATACTATATTTGCAGAAATTTTTATCCTGTGTAACATTATGTCATAATAACCGTTTTATGACAATTAATACGAAAATAAACCTCAATGTTTAAAAAAATAATTTTAACACTTTTCCTTGCGGCATATATCTTATTAAGTTTCAGTCAGACAAAGTTTGATTACGAAAATCCTGAAAAATACGAAATTGCCGGGATACAGACAAAAGGTATAAGGTATCTTGATAATACTGCATTAATTCACGTTACGGGGCTTTCCGTAGGTCAGAAAATTATGATACCCGGAGATGCAATAACCGATGCCGTTAAAAAACTATGGGAACAAAAAATGTTCTCCGATGTTAAAATATATGCGGTGAAAGTCGAAAATAACAAAGTTTGGTTAGAAGTTTATCTGGAGGAAAGACCTCGACTGTCGGAAGTAAGATACTACGGCATAAGAAATTCAGACCAAGAAGAATTGACGGATAAATTAGACCTTGTAAAAGGAAGACAAATAACTCAAAATACATTGGTACTTTCCGAAAATATCATAAAACAATATTATGCTGATAAAGGTTTTTCTAAAACTAAAGTCAGAATATTTAAAAAACAAGATACGACATATCAAAATGCAATCATTTTAAATATATATATAGATAAGTTCAAAAAAACACGAATTGAAAATTTTAAAATTGAAGGGAATACCGTATTTAAAGAACGTAAATTGAAGTGGTTTATAATAAAAGATACAAAAGAAAGAAGATGGTACGGCTTATTTAAACCCTCTAAATATATCGTTTCTAAATATGAAGACGATAAAAAGAAAATCATAGCAGCATATAATGAAAAAGGCTACAGAGATGCTAAAATAGTCGTTGACTCGGTATATGACGCAAATGACAGAAATGTAAATATTTATCTGAAAATTGATGAAGGAAAGCAATATTTTTTCAGAGACATAAAATGGATAGGAAATTCAAAATACACAACAGAGCAGTTGAATAAGCAACTGAAAATAAAGAAAGGAGACGTTTATAACAAAGAAAAACTTAACAACAGACTTACGGTTGATGAAGATGCAGTAGGAAATTTATATATGGATAACGGTTACTTATTTTTTAATGTAAGAGCTATAGAGAAAAAAATTGAAAACGACTCCGTAGATATTGAATTAAGAATGTATGAAGGACCTAAAGCTCGTATTAACAAAGTTACAATCAAGGGAAACGACAGAACAAATGATAATGTAATAAGACGAGAATTATATACGGTTCCCGGAGAACTTTTCAGTAAAAGCGATATAATTCGCTCTGTCAGAGAGCTTGCAACCTTGGGACATTTTGACCCCGAACAAATAGTCCCGACTCCGATCCCAAATCCTGCAAACGGAACTGTTGATTTGGAATATTCCCTTGTAGAAAGAGGCAACGACAGAGTTGAAATATCCGGCGGTTGGGGAGCCGGTATGTTAGTAGGCCGCCTCGGCTTGTCGTTCAATAATTTTTCAATTCAAAATATTTTTGACAAAAAAGCATGGAGACCCCTGCCTACCGGCGACGGACAAAAGTTAAGCCTTAATGTACAAACTAACGGTGCTCAATATCAGTATTACAGTATATCATTTCAAGAACCGTGGCTCGGAGGTAAAAAACCCAACTCTCTGTCCGTATCTTTCTATTATAATATTCAATCTAACAGAACATACTATAACCCTAATCCGGAAGAACTTCAAACAGCCAAGGTTGCAGGAATTTCCGTAGGATTCGGCAGAAGATTAAAATGGCCTGATAATTATTTTACTCTTTATCATGCTTTAGGCTATCAAAAATATATTCTGGACGACTGGAGATACCGTTCTTATATTAAAAATGTTACAGACGGCAGGTATAATAATTTTACAATAAGCACTACCTTCGGCAGAAACTCAGTTGATAATCCGCTGTATTCAAGAAGAGGCTCCGAATTTTCATTAGGGCTGGAGTTAACCCCGCCTTATTCACTGTTTTCAAATAAAAATTATTCAGATATAACAGATCAGGAAAAATATAAATGGATTGAATACCATAAATGGTCTTTTAAAGCAAGATGGTTTACGCAATTATGGGGAGATTTGGTATTTCATACGAAGACAGAGTTCGGCTACCTCGGATTTTACAACAAAGACATAGGTTATTCACCGCTCGGAGGATACAGTGTAGGCGGAAGCGGTATGGCATATTATACCTACGGTGTTGATATTATTGGATTGAGAGGTTATAAAGACGGAGAATTAACTCCTGAAAAAGGAGCAAATATATATACCAAATATACTATGGAATTACGTTACCCCGTTATTTTGAAAGAAAGTGCTACAATTTTTGCACTAATATTCGGAGAAGCAGGAAATGCGTGGTACGATACAAAAACATTTAATCCCTTTGTAATGAAACGTTCTGCAGGGGTGGGAGTTCGTATTTTCTTACCTATGCTCGGACAATTGGGCTTTGACTGGGGATACGGATTTGATCCTCAACCCGGAGAACTCGTACCTCACGGAAGCGAATTTCATTTTACTATGGGGCAACAATTTTAAATTATACAATGATAAAACCTTTTTTGCACCATTTTTGTAATACTTGTACTTTAATTAAGTGCTTATTGAATTTTCAAATGTACAAGATGTTAAACTAAAAATCAGAAAAATGAAAAAGACAGCTATTACCCTTATTTTATCGCTTATTTTGGCAGCCCCTGCGTTTTCTCAAAAAAACGCTTATGTTGACACGGAATATATTTTAAGTAAAATTCCGGCTTACGAAAACGCACAAGCAAAATTAGATGAATATTCGAAAAAATGGAAAAAAGAAATTGAAGCAAAATACAAAGAAGTTGAAACAAAATATAAAGAATATCAAACTGAAATTGCGTTACTGTCGGCAGAAATGAAAAAACAAAGAGAGGATGAAATAATCAATCTTGAAAAAGAAGCAAATCAGCTTAAAGAAAAATATTTCGGAACAGAAGGAGAATTGTTTAACAAAAGGAAAGAATTGGTAAAACCTATACAGGATGAAGTATATAATGCGATAAAAGAAATTGCCACGGAAGGAAATTACGGCTTTATTTTTGATAAATCTGCCGATATGTCATTGATATATACCGACCCCAAATATGATATAAGCGATGAAGTATTAAAAAAGTTAGGATATAATTAATATACAATTTTAAAATAAGAATATGAAAAAATTAATCGGATTAAGTATTGCAATAATTCTTTTCAGCTCTGCATTTATTAACGATGCTTCAGCTCAGAAATTTAAATTCGGCTACACCAATTCTCAAAAATTGGTTGAAGAAATGCCCGAAACAAAAAAAGCTCAGGAAGAACTGAAAGCTTTAACCGAAAAGCATACAAAAAGATTTCAGGATATGCAGGCAGAGTATCAAAAAAAATATCAAGACGTTGTTGAAAACAGCCAATTGGCAGATGCAAGTCCTGAAAAATGGGATGAGTTAACAA
>JALSMF010000458.1 GCA_026987795.1 Bacteroidales bacterium | reverse complement strand
AATATTTCAAATTAAAGCTCAACGATGAAGAAATTGAAGGGCGTTTTTTCATTATTGCTTTTTCAAACGGTTCTCAGTACGGATTAAATGCCGTAATATCTCCTCTGTCAAAATTGAATGACGGTATTGCAGAAGTTATTATTATAAAACATTTCCCGCTTTTTCTTGCCCCTTTTCTTGCCTTAAAATTATTTACGGGAAAAATTAATAAGACAAAGTATTGCGAGATTTATAAAACAACAAAGATTAAAATAATAAACGATAAAACAATTTTTGCCCATGCAGACGGCGAACCGTTTGTTATTACCCGAAGTGCCGAAATTCAACTTGTTCCGAAGTCGCTGAAGGTTATCACGCCCTAAAAAACTTTCATATTTTTCCCTTGCACTTTTGACTTTTTTAGTAACTTTGCAATAAAATTCAGAATGTATAAATTACTAATCCGACCGATTCTGTTTTTATTTCAGCCCGAAGCTATTCATATTTTTTCGATAAACTTTTTAGCCGTATTAGATAATATTCCCTTTTTAAAAACCCTTTTGAGGGTTTTTTTTATATCTGACAACAAACAACTAAAACGAAAACTCTTCGGTCTGGAGTTTGACAATCCCGTCGGACTTGCCGCCGGATTTGATAAAAATGCAGAAGTTTTCGGAGCTTTGGCTGCCTTCGGCTTTGGTTTTATCGAAATAGGAACCGTAACACCTCTGGCTCAGGCAGGAAACGCAAAACCTCGACTGTTCAGGCTTAAAAAAGACAAAGCAATCATAAATCGTATGGGTTTTAACAATAAAGGGCTGGAAAATGCCGTAAAAAACCTGAAAAAAAGAAACAAAAAAGTTATAATAGGCGGAAATATCGGAAAAAATACAAACACGCCCAACGACAAAGCAAATGAAGATTATTTCAAATGCTTCAACGTGCTTTTTCCTTATGTAGACTATTTTACAATAAATGTCAGTTGTCCTAATATCAGCGACTTGCACGAATTGCAAAATAAAAATAAATTACTTGAACTTCTGTCAGGAATTCAAAAAATAAACAAGTCAAAACCAAAACCGAAGCCCGTTCTTTTAAAAATATCTCCTGATTTAACATTTCCTCAAATTGACGATACTTTAGAAATTGTTCGAAAAACGAAAATTGACGGAATTGTTGCCGTCAATACAACATCAAAAAGATATAATCTTACTTACTCCGAAGAAACTATAAAAAAGGCAGGAAGCGGCGGATTAAGCGGAAAACCCTTAAATGACCGTTCAACCGCAATTATTCGTTACATCTCGGAAAAAACCGAAGGCAAACTTCCTATAATAGGAGTCGGAGGAATTGTGAGTAAATACGATGCTTTAGAAAAGCTTAATGCCGGTGCAAGCTTAGTGCAAATTTATTCCGGTTTTATTTATGAAGGACCTTCGCTGGTCAAAAAAATTAACAAGTTAATTCTTAAAAGCAAATGAAAACATTGCTGAAAAATTGTAAAATTAACGGTCAAAATCAAAATATATTAATATCCGGTCAAGTAATTGATTATATCGGTTCAAATATTCCCGATGCCGATATTGAATATGACATAAAAAACAATATTGTTATTCCGGGAGTTATTGATCCGCACGTTCACGTAAGAGACCTCAAACAAGCAGAAAAAGAAGACTGGACAAGTGCTTCCGAAGCTGCGATAACGGGCGGGATTACAACAATTTTTGATATGCCCAATAACCGTCCGCCGACAGTAAACCTGCAATTTCTGAACAAAAAAAGAGAAAAAGCGAAAAAAGCAAAGGTTAATTATAAATTCAATGTTGCTGCTACTTCCGAGAACACCTCGCAATTAATCGAAATTTTAAAAACAAATCCTGATGACGTTACGGCTTTAAAACTCTTCCTTGCCGGCTCAAATACAAATGAGTTTGTAAAAAAAGAAGAGGATATAAAACGAATTTTTGAAATTTCTCTTAAATACGATTTGCCTGTAATTGTTCATACCGAAATTCAACAATGTATCGAAAATTTTTCTGAAAAAATAAAAGACCGAACATTAAAAGACCACAACTTTATCCGCAATCGAGAATGTTCCGTAAAGGGAACGGAACTCGTTATTTCTTTAGCAAAAGAAATCGGAAATAAGCTGTATTTAGCACATATCTCAACTGCCGAAGAAATAAATATAATAAAAACCGAAAAAAACAATTGTAATATTTTTTGTGAAGTAACCCCTCATCATCTGTTATTAAACGAAAATATTCTCGAAAAATCAGGTAATTTCGGAAAAGTAAACCCGCCTTTACGAACAAAAAGAGACAACGAAAGTATTTTGCAGGGAATAAACAACGGAACGGTCGACACAATAGGAACAGATCATGCTCCGCACATTTTATCAGAAAAGTTGCAAAGTTACCGTTATGCACCTTCAGGATTCCCGGGGCTTGAAACCTATTTACCTCTATTGCTTAATGAAATTAACAGCGGTAACATTACCTTACAAAAATTTATCAATCTCTCATCCGGAAATATTGCAAAAATTTTCAACCTGAAGAACAGAGGAAAAATCGAAACCGGTTTTTTTGCCGATTTAACGATTGTTGATATGAGCAGAAAATGGAAAATACAAGCAAAAGACTTTAAATCAAAGGCTAAGTACTCTCCCTTTGAGGGTATGACAGGCAAAGGAAATGTGATAATGACATTTGTAAACGGAGAATTAAAATATAACTCATTATTATGAAAAAAGAATATTTTATATTAAGACTGCATGACATCGGAGCTATAAAGTTCGGAGAATTTACTCTCAAAAGCGGACATAAATCTCCTTTTTATTTTGATTTGCGGGATATGATTTCTCATCCGGAGCTGCTGAGCAAAATTGCTTATATGATTGTTGATGAGATAAAAGATTCGGATTTTGATTATATATCCGGAGTTCCTTATACAGCTTTGCCTGTAGCAACTCTTGTTGCCGATATTCTTGATAAACCGCTTTTGTTTATCAGAAAAGAAGAGAAGGCATACGGCACAAAAAATGATATTGTCGGCAAGTTTGAACCCGGAGGAAAATGTCTTATTATTGATGATTTAATAACAACCGGAGAAAGCCTGATTGAAACTGCCGAGAAATTTAAAAAAGCAGGACTTATCGTTGATGACTTTTTTGTAATAATTGACAGAAGCAATAATATTAAAAAACATATCAGCAATATCGGCTACAATCTTCACTCTCTTATCGAACTGGATAAAATAACAGAGGTTTTGAAAGAAAATAACCGTATTACCGTTGATCAAAAAATCAGAATAAAAGAATTTACAAAAAAAATAAGTTACGAAAATAAACCGGGTAAAAATCTTGAAAATCACCTTACAAAACTTCTGAAGGCAAAAATACAATCTAAGAAGTCTAATTTAATATTATCTCTTGACATTGATAATCAAAAAGAATTTTTCAGAATTCTTCAAAAAACGGCAAAACACATTGTTATGCTGAAAACACATGTTGATATTATTAATGACTTTACGCCGGAATTTATTGTAAGATTAAAAGAATTTGCAATAAAGTATGATTTTATGATTTTTGAAGACCGAAAATTTGCAGATATAGGTAATACCGTTAAAAAACAATATTACGGCGGTATATTTAAAATCAAAAACTGGGCTCATTTCATAACAGTCCATACAACTCCGGGAGAAGGAATATTACAGGGTCTTTTCGGAGAAACAAATAACAGAAGTTCTTTTCTTTTGGCAAAAATGTCTTCTGCAGGAAATTTAATGAACGAAACATATACCCGAAAAACTTTTGAAACAGGAGAGAAATATGCCGATGTCGTAAGCGGATATATTTGTCATGCAACAGAAAAAGAAAAACTGAAAATGCTGAAAAATAAAATCCCGAAAGGACAATTAATGCTGGTTCCGGGCGTAAAAATACATTCCGGAACCGATAGTGTCGGTCAGCAATATATTACAATTAAAGATGCTGTTGAAAGCGGTGCAGACTGTATAATTGCAGGCAGAGGAATAACAGAAGCCGAAAATCCGGAAATTGCGGCAAAAATGTATAAAGAACAAGCTTGGAAAATTTATTCCGCTCGTGAAACAAGTATTTAATAAATCGTAAACTTTTCAACAAAATCTTAAATGAAAAACCTTATTTCAATGCGTGATATCAGCAAAGAAGACATTCTGAAACTGATAGATTCTGCAAACAAAATCGAAACCGGAAAAATAAAAGTTGATATGTCAGGGAAATTAGCCGCTTTACTTTTTTTCGAACCCTCAACCCGAACACATTTCTCTTTTGAAACTGCCGTTAAAAAACTCGGAGGTAATACTTTTTCAATGTCCGGAACAAGTTCAACATCCGTAAAAAAAGGCGAAACCTTGTCTGACACTTTAATGACAATAAGCATGTATGTTGATATTATAATTATTCGGCATATTATAGAAGGTGCCGCACGTTTTGCTTCCGAAACGGTAAACATCCCGGTTATAAATGCCGGAGACGGCACAAATCAGCACCCCACACAAGCGATGCTTGATTTATATTCAATACAAAAAACACAGGGCTCTTTAAATAATCTTACCGTAGGAATGGTGGGAGATTTACGCCTCGGCAGAACAGTTCACTCCTTGGCACAAGCATTGTCTGATTTTAATCCGACTTTTTATTTTGCATCGCCCCGTCATTTACAAATGCCTGCGTATATTAAAGATGACTTAAAAGCAAAAAACATAAAATTCACGGAGCTGGAAGACATAAAAGAGGTTATGCACACACTTGATATAATGTATGTTACAAGGATTCAAAAAGAGCGTTTTGCCGTTTTGGAAGATTATGAAAAAGTTAAAGACAGCTATATCATTACAAAAAAGCTTCTTGAAGGCGTTAAAAAGAACTTTAAAGTGTTACATCCGCTGCCCCGTGTAAATGAAATTACAAAAGATGTTGACGATACCGAATATGCATATTATTTTCAGCAAGCACGAAACGGTGTTTTTATGCGTCAGGCAATTATTGCAGAGTTATTGAATTTAGAAAAACATTAATCCGTATTTAAAAAATGAAGAAAAAGCAATTAAAAGTCGACCCCATTAAAACCGGAACCGTAATAGACCATATAACAGCCGGAAAAGCTCTTCAGGTTGCCGAGATATTAAATATTTCAAACTCCGAAAGTGAAATTATGGTCGGGATAAACCTGTACAGCAAAAAAATGGGAAAAAAGGACATAATAAAAATAGAAAACCGAGAATTATCAGAAGAAGAAGCCGGCAGCATTGCTCTTATTTCTCCTACGGCAACCCTCATCATAATTGAAAACTATAAAGTTGTAAGAAAGTTTTTTATTGATGTTCCGGAAAAAATAAAACATCATATTATTTGTCCTAATCCAAACTGTATCACAAATATTGAGTCCGTCCCTACCCTCTTTTTTCTTGCGGGAAAAAATCCCGTTGAAGTACGTTGTTCATATTGTGAAAAAAAATATTTTATTGAAGATGTAAAATTTTCCTTTTAACTCTTTCGATATTTTTTAATTATTACTTTCTGCCTTTGTGATTTTTATAATATTCTTCTTTAAAACTTTTCATCGAACGCAAATTTTTTATTTGAATATAGTAACACTTATAACCTCCGTAATCAGATAACTTTGAACCAAAATCTCGTTTAGGTGCATTGCCGACTTCATCTGCAGAAGCCCAGCCTGCAATATAGGCTTTAGTTCCGGCAATAATGTTATCTGCTTTTCTGTCTTTTACATCAATAATAATTTGGACATAAAAAGGAGGCTTCCTTTTCATGGCATAATCCTCTCTTACTAATAAGTTTAAAGTTTCTCTAAAAGGAAAAGCAGATGTTTTTATTTCAATATCAACAAAATTAACATCTCCCTTGTTTTCCTCAACTCTATTCTTCCTCCAATCATCATACATATATTCTGCAAAGGCAAATTCTCCGAGTATTCCGGTTATAGTGTCAATTTTAGATGCAATTGTTCGGTGTATTTTTACCTGTGGCGTTAATTTTTTAGCCTCATCAATCATTTCTTGTGTAATTATCACAATTGGATATTCTTTCATATTATATATATTAATCTCCTTTT
>JALSMF010000457.1 GCA_026987795.1 Bacteroidales bacterium | reverse complement strand
TCGACTAACCGAAAAATCATTTAAAGCAGGCTTAGCTTCCGAAGAACGATATAATTTGTTTCTGTATAAAAAGAAAACAGTTGAAGAAATAAAATCTTTATTGAAAAAAACAAACATAAGCCCTGAGAAAATTAATGCATTTTTAACAGAAAAAAACCTGTCTCCCGTTAAACAAAAGGAACGCCTTGAAAAAATACTCCTGCGTCCGCAAGTAAAAATAAAAGACTTAATTCCTTTATCCGAAGGGTTTTATGAATATGTAAAAACAATTAAGAAAATAAAAGATGAGATTTTAAACTCTGCAGAAATACAAATAAAATACCGGAGCTATATCGAGAGAGAAAAACAAAATGCAGAAAAACTTAAACGTCTTGAGAGGCTAATAATACCGGACAATTTTGATTTCTCAAAACTGCAGTCTTTGTCAACCGAAGCAACACAAAAACTAAATAAAATACGACCGAAAAGCATAGGGCAAGCATCTCGAATACCCGGTGTTTCTCCGGCAGATATTAGTGCCTTACTCGTATATTTCGGGAGATAAAAACAAAAAAATACTTTAATAAACCGTTTTTAAAGTTCAATGTATCAAAAAGTTAAAAAATTGTTCCACGTGGAACTATTTAACAATTAAAAAATAAAAAAGATTTAACAGGTTCTTTTATATACAATGCAGGAAAATAAAATTCAAAAGTTAAAAGAAGAAGCCCTCAAACTTCCGAAACAAGCCGGAGTTTACCTTTTTTATAATAAAAATAATATCGTTATCTATGTCGGGAAAGCCAAAAATTTAAAAAACAGAGTATCTTCCTATTTTTCCGGAGCCAATAATAATACAAAAACTAAAATTCTTATCAAACATACGGCTAAAATTGAACATATTGTAGTCGAAACAGAAACCGATGCCCTTCTTCTGGAAAATAATTTGATAAAAAAATACCAACCGCGATACAACGTTCTTTTAAAAGACGATAAAACATACCCTTGGATTTGCATTAAAAACGAGCCTTTTCCGCGTGTTTTTCAAACTCGAAACCTTATTAAAGACGGGTCAAAATATTACGGACCTTATACATCCGTTCGCTTGGTAAGAGTTTTGCTGCGACTCTTTAAATCCTTATTTCAAATACGAACGTGCAATTATAAACTGACATCCGAAAACATAAATTCCGGAAAATTTAAAGTTTGTTTGGAATATCATATAGGCAACTGTAAAGCCCCTTGTATCGGAAAGCAGTCAAGACCGGACTATGATGAGCAGATACTACAAATACACAATATCCTTAAAGGAAACTTCTCATCAGTAAAAAATTACCTGAAGTCGCTGATGACGGAATATGCAAAAAATCTTGAATTTGAAAAAGCCCAACAAATAAAAGAAAAATTACAAATACTTGAAGATTATCACGGGAAGTCAACCGTAATTTCGTCAGTTTCCGGAAACTATGATATTTTCTCCGTAATATCGGACGATGACTATGCCTATGTTAATTATATGAAAGTGGTTGACGGAGCATTAATTAACGTGCACACAAGAGAATTCAGAAAAAAACTGAATGAATCAGATAAAGAAATTATACAATATGCCGTTCCGGAAATAATTAATGCACAACAATCCGGTTTTGAAGAAATAAAAGAAATTCTGTTGCCCTTTGAAACAGAATATAATTTTTTTGATATAAAAATTACGGTTCCGAAAATAGGAGACAAGAAAAAACTTATTGATTTATCTCTGCGAAATGCAAAATATTTTCGATTAGACAAAATAAAACAAAGAACTCTTGTTGATTCTGACAGGCATAAAAAACGTATTCTTAACACCGTTAAAAAAGATTTAAGAATGAAAGAGTTGCCTGCTCACATTGAATGCTTTGACAACTCGAACATTCAGGGAACAAACCCTGTTGCCGCTTGCGTTGTTTTCAAAAACGGAAAACCCGCAAAAAAAGAATACAGAAAATTTAACATAAAAACCGTTGCCGGACCGGATGATTTTGCTTCAATGGAAGAGGTTGTTTACAGAAGATATAAACGACTTCTTAATGAACAAAAACCTCTGCCGCAGCTTATCATCATTGACGGCGGTAAAGGACAGTTGTCTTCGGCTGTAAAAAGCCTGAAAAAATTAAACCTTTTCGGAAAAATTACGATTATAGGCATAGCAAAACGACTTGAAGAAATTTATTTTCCCGGCGACTCTTTGCCGCTGTATTTGGACAAACGCTCCGAAACGCTGAAGATAATTCAACAGGCAAGGGACGAAGCTCATCGCTTTGGTATTACTTTTCACAGAAATAAAAGATCTGCAAATTTTTTAAAATCAGAACTTGAACAAATAAAAGGAGTAGGAGAGAATACTGTTTCGAAACTTTACTCTTGTTTTAATTCTGTTGAAGAAATATCAAAAGCAGATATCGATAGCTTGGAAAAATGTGTAGGAAAGAAAAAAGCAAAAATAATTTTTGACTTTTACCGAAAATAACATAAAAAATACTCTTTTCTGCTCTGTTTTTTACTCCGAATAAACATTTTATAAACTTTATGTAAAATGCAGATAATAAAGAAGATAACATAAAAAAATGCAGAATTTAACTCAGTTTCTCTGAAATATTTTTCGGAAGCTGATAAGAGGCACATGAATTTTTAAATCTCACAGACTTAATTTTAATTAAAAAGTACAAATTTTATAAAAGAGAAAATTCAACTAAAAAAAGCTCTTCATATTTTCTGTTCATTTTCTTCGACAGATATTTTACGAACCTGATATTTCTTTTTTCAAGTTCTTTACCGGCAGGAGTATTTATTAAATGTTTTATAAATGCACGCTTTATGGTAACGGCTTTTATTTTTATCCCGAACAACCTTCCCGTATCATCTAAATTTTTTAAAAGAACGGCAGTTGCATCAAAATCAATTTTTAAATTTTTAGCTCTTTTTGCTGTTCCCGAATTATCGAACACATAAAAAAAACGAAACAATCCTGTTCTGTAATAATACTTTACGGCTTGTTCACATTTTTTCATAGGAGTCATAAAAACAATTTTGTTTCCGCAAAGACGCTGATTTTTCGGATTCAACCTTTCGTTTTTTTTCATAGAAGCTTTTAAAATCCGAAATTTAACATTCGGAATATTTTTTTCAGAAATATATTGAGCTTCCGTAAAAGCATTATAAACTCTGTTATTCACAAAAGCCCTTCCGTAAATATGAAAACTGAAGGTTCCGTAAAATTTAAAATTATCTCCGCGATAAGGAAGCTTGTATGCAATATCGGATATAACCGTATTTTTTTTTAAAGAAACAGACTTTTCATAGCTTATTTGAGAAAAAGTTATAAAAGGAAAAAAGAAGAAGCAGCAAAAAATACAAGATTTAAAAAACATAACACCTTAGGTAAAAATTTTTGACGAATAGTAAAGATGTTACATAGTTTTTTAAGTTTTTAAATTGAAGAAATCAGAAATACCGAATATTTAAAGAACAAAAAAAGCCGAGTATTATTGTAAAAGCAGTTATTTTTTAAGGTATTTTAACAAAAAAACACGGCTACGACCTGTAAATATGGTTATAATCTTTAATTATTGTTTCCAAAAACTCAGCCGGAGTTTGAGAGGTCTCTGTTCCCGTTTTTTTCTTTACGGCATCGAATGCTTGCTTTAACATAGAAACGGCGATTGCATCGGAAGGGTCTTTTTTATAATGTTTTAACACATCTTTAACCGTATTTATATCTGTATCTGTAAGATGCTCGGCTTCCGGATATATAACAGTATAATTTTCCTCCGTTTCTTCATAAATAGTTTCCTCCGGTTTTCTGTTTCTTTTTAAATTTATTACACTTGTTTTGGCAACAATATCTCCGATTCTTTGCCCTTTTCCGTTTGCCGCAATTGTAATGATTGCCGGAAGTCCGTAAAACATCTGAATATCAACCAACCTGAAAATCCAGCGGATTAAATAATTTCCGAAAGAAGGTTGTGAGCCGTCAATTTTGACAACTTTAATTTTTAAGGCTTTTTTTCCGAAACTTTGTCCGTTCATAAACGTTTCACAAAGCAAGCTGTAAAAAAATACGGGAATTATAAAGACAAAAATAACCGCAGAACCTACACTTCCCGTTTTAAAAGTATCTGCAATAAGAAAAACCGTAAAAACATACCCCAGAATTATGAAAATATCAAAAAGAAAAGCTGCAATTCGCTCTCCCACATTTGCGGGCTCTTGTTCAATAACTACATTCTGTGCTGTTTCAATTTGTAAATTTTGCATATTCCTTATTTGTAAAATTATATCTGCCAAAAATAATAAAAAAATGACCGGATTTTATAGATTTGTATCCGATAAGAAAAAATTTGAATGAAAGAAATTGTCTTTTTAAATAAAAACATTGAACGCTGGAGAGAAACCGAAAGAATAATTTCGTCAGAAAAAAACGAAAACCCCGACTATTTTGCAAAACTATTTATTCAAATTACAGACGATTTAGCTTATGCCAAAACTTATTTTCCTGACACTCCTACGGAAAAATATCTTAACTCCTTAGCATCTCTCATTCATCACAAAATTTATAAAACTAAAAAAGAAAATACAAGCCGATTTGTTAATTTTTGGAAAAAAGAATTGCCTGAAGAGCTTTTTCATATTAAAAAATATATATTCTACTCGTTTATTATCTTGCTTATCAGCTTTTTAACAGGGTGGATTTCTGCACAACACGATAATGAATACAGCAGAATTATTCTTGGTGACGCTTACGTAAACCAAACAATTGATAATATAGAAAAAGGCGACCCGATGGGAATTTATAAGTCTGAAGAAAGCGGTATAATGTTTCTTATGATTGCAATTAATAACATAAAAGTAATGTTCTCCGTTTTTTTGCTCGGAATAACTGCATCGGTCGGGTCGATTATTTATATTTTCAGACACGGCGTAATGCTTGCCGGATTTTTTCATTTGTTTTTTGAATATAATGTACTGAAAGAGTCAGTTATAACAGTTTGGATTCACGGAACAATAGAAATTTTTACACTTATAGTTTCCGGCGGAATAGGTATTATGCTCGGAAGCAGCCTTCTTTTTCCGGGAACATTTTCTCGCAGAGTTTCTTTTATCAGAGCTGCAAGAAGAGGAGTTAAAATTGCGGCAGGTTTGATTCCCTTTATAATTGTTGCTGCAATTTTAGAGAGTTATATAACCCGTCAAACAGAATGGAACGATTTAATAAAAATCGGAATTATAATGAGTTCTTTAACTCTGATTATTTGGTATTTTTTTATATATCCGAGGCAAACTATTAAAAATGCAATCTCAAAAACAAAAAATTATGGAAAATAAAAAGAAAAAAGAGGTAATTTTTTTACAGGAAAAAACATTCGGAGAAATAATAGGTGCTCCCTTTTACTTTATTATTCAGGAATTTAAGATGTTTGCCGGCGTACTGATAAAATATGCGGCACCTTTCGTTGCAATATCGTTTTTAGCTGTTTCTTTATTGGCTGAAAACGTATATTCTGCATCAATAAACAACTCAGAGCCTTCGGGACTTATGATTTTATACATCTCTGTTTTTGCCTTGTCTGTTTCTCTCGGGCTTCTTTCTGTTACGGTGGTTACACACAGCTATATAACGCTTTACGTCAAAAAAGGAAAAGGAAATTTTTCAAAAGAAGATGTCGGAGAATTGTTGAAAAAAAATGTTTGGAAAGTCTTAATTACGGGCTTAATTTCTTACTTGCTCATTTTTGTCGGGATATTGCTGTTTTATATTCCGGGAATATACTTCTCTGTAGTACTGTCTTTTGTTTTTATAATTTCTGTTTACGAAAATCAACCTGTCGGAAAGACAATTTCCCGCTCTTTTGAAGTTGTAAAAGGAAGATGGTGGCAGACGTTCGGATTAGTAATCGTTTTCGGATTTATTGTGGGAGCAATGTCCTATGTTTTTATAATACCGATTTATATTGTCTTTATTTTTGCCGCTTTCGGAGGCTCTCAAATCGGAACGGGCTCCGTAATACTCATTACACTTTTTGTGTTTCTTTATTTTACGGCATACTTGTTTTTTATGTCAATGCAGCAGATAATGATTGCTTTTCAATACTTTAATGTTCTTACCGGAA